>CAYPHP010000104.1:0-9148 GCA_964410045.1 uncultured Acidobacteriota bacterium
CATACCTTAACAAGGCTTAACCAGCGGTCGAACTCCGGTGTAGACTATGCCGCATGTCTACCATCCGATTCCTGCTCATTCTGGGTTCAGCGCTGGGATTGCTGGCTCAGCCGGCCCGCCGACCGCTGAAGCTCGATGATTTGGTCCGCATCAAGGGTGTCCGCGATCCGCAGTGTGCGCCCGATGGCCGATCAGTGGCCTACGTCGTCTCCATCACCGACTTCAAGGAGGACCGCAGCAACTCGCACATCTGGCTGGCGAGTTACGACGGTTCGAGCGACCGTCAGATCACTTCCAGCCAGGACAGCGAATCCTCGCCGCGCTTCAGCCCCGACGGGAAGTACATATCGTTCACTTCGTCGCGGCCGGGGCCGGCCCGCGGCAACCAGGTCTGGCTGCTTGACCGGAGCGGCGGCGAGGCGCAGCAGCTCACCGACGTGAAGGGACGGTTGCAGGGTTACGAGTGGTCGCCGGACTCCAAGCGCCTGGCGCTGGTGATCGGCGATCCTGACCCGGATGCCGATCCGCCCGGAGGTCCGGCTGCTCCTGCGGGCGGCGCGGGCGCTGCGGCGGGCGGCGCGGGCGCGCGGCCGCGCGTGCCCAAGCCCATCGTGATCGACCGCTACAAGTTCAAGCAGGACGGACAAGGTTATTTGCTATCCGGCCGCCACTCTTACGTCTACCTGTTCGACATCGCCACTAAGAAGCTGGATCGCTTGACCGCCGGCAAGTCGGACGAATCCTCGCCGTCGTGGTCGCCGGATGGGACACGCATCGCTTTCATGAGCAACCGCCGCGCCGATCCGGATCGCGATCCGGCGGCGCAGCTCTTCGTTGCCGAGGCCAAGGCCGGCGCGACCGAGAAAGCCCTGACCACTGAGGCCAGCCGCGCCGGGCGGTCCCGACCGGAGTGGAGTCCCGATGGCAAGTGGATCGCTTTCTTGGAAGGCGAAGAGATGAAGTGGAACGCCTACAGCATGCAACATCTGACTCTGGTGGCCACCGACGGCAGCAGTCCTGCGGCCCGGGTGAAAGCCACCGAAGCGCTCGACCGTGGGGTCTCCTCGCCGCGCTTCAGTACGGATGGCAAGTCGATCACCGTGCTGGTGACCGACGACCGCTCCGTCTATCCGTTGCGCGTGAATCTGGCCGCCGGCACGACCGAGCGCTTGATGTCGCCGCCGATCGTGGTCTCCAGTCCTGACGAGGCGGGTGCATGCTCGGTGGTGCTCTCGGGCGGATCCACTTCGGGCGGCGAGGTCTACGCTGTCGAGGGGCGCCGCCTCCGCCAGTTGACCCGTCAGAACGACGCCTTGTTCGCGGAATTGGACCTTGGCGCCACCGAAGAAGTCAGTTTCAAGAGCAAGGACGGCACCGTTGTGAACGGCCTGCTGACCAAGCCGGTCGGCTACAAAGAGGGAACCAAGGTCCCGATGCTTCTGCGCATCCATGGCGGTCCGAATGGCCAGGACGCGCACAACTTCAGCGCCGAGCGCCAGTTCTTCGCCGCTAACGGATACGCCGTGCTGGCAGTGAACTATCGCGGCAGTGCGGGCCGTGGCCAGAAATTCTCCCGCGCCATTGCCGCCGACTGGGGCAACTACGAGGTGCAGGACCTGCAGGCCGGAGTCGATCACGTGATCAAGATGGGCGTGGCCGATCCCGACCGCTTGGGCGTCGGCGGATGGAGCTACGGCGGCATCCTCACCGATTACATGATCGCCACCGATACGCGGTTCAAGGCCGCTACCAGCGGCGCGGGAACTGCCTTCACCGTCTCGTTCTACGGAACCGATCAATACATCATCCAGTACGATCACGAGATCGGTCCGCCCTGGAATCCCAAGTCGTGGGAGATCTACCAAAAGATCTCCTATCCGTTCTTGCATGCCGACCGCATCAAGACGCCGACGATCTTCTTTGGCGGGGAGCGCGACTTCAACGTGCCGATTCAAGGCAGCCAGCAGATGTATCAGGCCCTGCGCAGCCTGGGCGTCGACACCCAGCTCGTGATTTATCCCAACGAGAATCACGGGATCCAGCGGCCGACGTATGTTCGTGACCGTTACGAGCGCTATCTGGCTTGGTACGACAAGTATCTGAAGAAGGCGCCGCTGTCGGCGCAGGCCGCGGCCGTGGAAGCGAAGTAGGAAGAAGCGGCGACTACCGAATTGCGAGGGTCACCGTGTTGCTGGCGACGCCGTTCTGGATCAGTACCAACGGGACGGCGCCGTCCGGCGTCACTCCTGCGGGGATTTGCAGATTCACCTGGTAGAGTCCGACAAAGCCAGGCGTCAGTCCGGCAAAATGCACAACCGCGGGTACGCCGCCGACCGTTGCCGTCACCGCCGCCGTGGTCACGCCCGGCGGACTGCCCGGTGAAGCGACGCCTGACGCCACCGGCGGCTGGGTCACGCCGAGGCCCGTGCAGTAGACCACCACAATGCTTCCTGCCGGCGCAGGATTGGCCGCGTCGGCGAGACGGTCGTTGAGCAGCACCACGCCTTGGCCTGTGCCGCCTTGATTCGTGGTGAAGATTCCGGGCCGCGCCTCGGCGATGGTGATGGTCTCCGGCACAGTGAAAAGGTCGGCGGCCGCGCCGCTGGGACGCGTCTTGATCACGACCTGCGGCCGGCTGTTGGGCGCCAATTCGAAGGGGACTTGAAGATTGATCTGTCCTTCAGAACTGAAGTAGAGCGGCGCTTCGATGCCGCCGACGGTCACGGTGGCGCCGCCCAGCGTCTTGGGCAACGGGATGGCCGAGGCGGCGTCGCTTTGCGCCATCTTGCGGCCAAACGCGGAGACGATACTTCCCGGGGCCAGCGCTTCACCCGAGGCAAAGCTGGCGGCGTGCACGATGCCGCCCGAGAACAGCGCGGGCGCGGCCGCGTTGTCGGTTACCTGACCATTCACAGCGATCTCGGTCGCCAGCGGCGCCAGACTCGCGCTGACCGTCACGGTCACCTGGTCCGATGCGGTTCCCGGCCGCCAGGTGCCGGAATAGGTGCCGTCGCCCAGACTGGCTAGGGCCAGCGGCGGATCCCCATTCGAGAATCGTGCCACAACCGTGGCGTTGGCCACTTGGTTGCTGCAGTCGTCGACCAGCTCAACCGCCACCGACGTGGGCGATCCGACGCGCGCCTGGAAGCCGCTGCCCAGACCTGAATCAATGCCGTACAGGTTCTGCGCGACGCAATCTGCGGCCACCGCGCCCGCCGGATTCGCGCCTGCGGTCGGAGCGTTGACCACGAACAAGACGTTCACCACTTGGCTCGGGCTGCCGTCCGCCAGCAACAGGGTCAGAGCCGCGCGATAGATTCCCGGCTTAAGATCCCCGAGGCTGGGTTGCACCGTAAGTGTGCGCGGATCGCTGGCCGAAAGGAGCATGTTGCGAGGCAGCGACTCCAGCCAATCCTCGCCGTCAAAGGTGAGTAGACCGCCGCGCAACTCGAACGTGCCCGGAGATGCGGTGGCCACCCGCACCGTCTTCGATCCTGGTGACGACGCGCCGGCGCGCGCGGCAAAGATCAGTCCTGTCGGATGCACCGAGACGCCGGGTTTGCTGCCGGGCTGGAGGATATTCAACTCCACGGTGATGAACTGCGGAGAATTGGCCGCGCCCGGCGCGACCAGCTTGATCAGTCCGTTGTACTGTCCGGCCCGCAACCCGGTGACTTTGGCAGACACTTCCACTTCAGGAATCTCCAGCGCGCCGGCGGTGCTGGTTCCCGAAGCCGGCGAAACGGTGAGCCATGCGCCGCCGGAGAGCGTCGAGGCCTCCACGGTCCAAGCCATCTCGCCTTGTCCGCTGTTCAGAACACCGAAGGTCTGAAGCGGAGCTTGCGAGCTGCCCTCGACACCGGTGAATTGCAGAGCGCTTTGGCTGAGCAGAATCGTCTGCGTGCCGGCTGAGCGCAAGAGCGTAACTTTCACGAACTGGCTCCCCGCGGAGCTGTCGATTTGTACGGTGCCGGAATAGACGCCGGCCGGCAGGGTCGAGGCGACGGCGGTCGCCTGCACCGACACGCTGGCGGGCGTAGCGGCGGAGGCGTTACCCGAAGCGGTACCCACAGCCAGCCAGTTCCCGCCGGATGCGGTACTGACGCGTGCGGTCCAAGTAATCGATCCAGGGCCGCTGTTGCCGATGCGAATGGTCTGCGGCGGCGGTGCGCTGCCCCCGGTTCCGCCCGTGAAGGACAACGAGGGCGGATCCACCACCAGTCTGGCCGGATTCGATGTGGTTACTTCCAAGGTCACGGCCACGGTCTGCGCCGCAGTCGACGCAAGGGCCGCGCGCACTGTCACGGTCCCTTGATAGGTGCCGGGAGCCAGGTTGGCCGCGTTGGCCACCACGTCCATGGCTCCGGGCACCCCGCCCGAAGTTGGCGTGACCGAGAGCCAAGGTCCGCCGCTGTTAGTGGAGACAGCTCCCGCCCAGCCCAACCCTGTGACCGATCCGGATACTGAGACCCTCTGTGCCGCAGGCTGCGGGTTGCCTGCCGTCAGCGAGAAGCGCAAGGCCAAGGGAGCCACGGAAAAAGTCGGAGGAACCGTGAGAACCTTGCGGATGCGTTCATTGGTAGTGTCGGCGACATAGAGGCTGCCGGCGGCGTCGACGGACAGACCAGACGGCAGGCTGAAGCAGGCGTCCGTCGCCTGGCCGCCATCCCCGCAGGTTCCGCTGGTCCCACGCCCGACCACCGTGCTGATCGTGCCTGCGGCGCTCACCTGGCGGACTCGACGGTTCAAACGGTCGGCGATGTAGATTCCTCCGGCGCCGTCCAGAGCCACGTTCTGGGGCTTATTCAGGGCCGCCGATGTGGCGGGTCCACCATCACCGGAAAAGCCCGGCGTTCCGGTGCCCGCAATTGTTGTGATTGTCCCAGTGGTGCTCACGCGGCGGATACGGTTGTTTTCCCGGTCGGCGATGTAAAGGTTGCCGGAACTATCCATGGCCAGGCCGGTAGGCGAGTTGAGCGACGCCGCCGTGGCGGGGCCATTGTCCCCCGCGAAGCCCGCCTGACCATTGCCGGCATAGGTGTTGATGATTCCGGAGGCGTTCACCCGCCGGACGCGGTGGTTGGCGGCATCAGCAATATAGACACTCCCGGCGGAGTCTACCGCCAAGCCGTAGGGGTAAGCAAAGTCTTCGTCGAAGTTGAAGGTCGCGCTGGTGGCTGGTCCGCCATCACCAGAATATCCCTTGCTCCCCGTTCCCGCGAAGGTGCTGATGATCCCTTGCGGGTTGATCTTCCGAACACGGAACGCATTTAGGTCCAGAAAGTAGATGTTGCCCGCCGAATCGCGAGCCAGGCTGACCGGCTGGCGGACGCTGGCGTTTACGGCGAGGCCTCCGTCGCCCGTAGTGGCCAGGATTCCCGTGCCGGCGATCGTGGTCAGCGTACCATCCGGGCTCATCTTGCGGATGCGGGAGTTCCCGCCTTCGGCGATATAGAGGTTCCCCGCAGGATCCAGCAGCGTTCCGTAGGGATCGTTCATGGTGGCGCTGGTGGCCGGACCCGCGTCTCCAGAGAACTTGAAGTTTCCGTTGCCCGCCACCGTGTTGATGACCCCGCTCGCGACCGTGCGAATCCGCTTATTCTGGCGGTCGGCGATCACCAGGTTTCCGCTCGGGTCCAGGAAGATCGCGGAAGGGAAGTCCAATGCCGCGCTGCGCGGCGGCCCGCCGTCTCCAGAGAAACCTAAGGTTCCGCTGCCTGCGATGGTCGAGATCGTGCCGGAGTTATTCACCAGGCGGATCCGCTGGTTGTTTTTGTCGGCCAAAATGATCAAGCCGCCGGAGTCCACGTAGACGCCCGAGACCTCGGACAAGCAGGCGCTCACCGCCGGGCCACCGTCGCCGCAAAAGGCCCGCTGGCCAGTTCCGACGATCGTCGTGATCGTGCCGGACGGACTGACGCGGCGGACCCTGTAATTCAGGCTGTCCGCGATGAGCAGGTTCCCACTGCGGTCCAAGAAGATGCCGGCGGGCTGATTCAGCCGGGCAGCGGTCGCAGGTCCACCGTCCCCGGAGTATCCCGCGACGCCTGTACCCGCCGCTGTCGTGAGCACGCCGTTGGTGTCGATCTTGCGGACGCGGTGGTTGCCGATGTCGGAAAAATAGATGTTCCCGGAGGCGTCCACCGCAATGCCCCGGCGCGGATCGCCATCGGCGCTGAGATTAATCCGAGCGCTGGTGGCCGGGCCCCCGTCGCCGGAGAAGCCCGCCACGCCGGTGCCCGCTATGGTTCGCAGAAGCCCGTCGACCGTACTCATCCGGCGTATGCGGTGGTTGCCGGAGTCGGCGATGTAGATATTACTTCGGGAATCCAGCCATAGCCCACCGGGGCTCCTCAGCGAGGCTCGAGTAGCCACTGCGCCTTCGCCGGAAAATCCGGCCAGCCCGTTTCCGGCGAACACTCTGACGGTGCCGGCGGGATCCACGCGAACCACGATATGGTTGTCCAGGTCGGCGGCATAGATATTTCCGAGGCCGCTGACGATCACGTCGGCTAGCCGCCCGAGGGCCGCCTGGGTAGCCGGCCGGAGATGGTCGCGAAAAATCCAGTTGGTTCCAGCGACCGTAGTAATAACGCCTTGTCCTGCGCACGCGACTGCACAGGCCAGCCCCATCAGGATGGCAAGGCCCCTCATTGGGGCGAAGTATAACATGCCATTCGCATCGCGTTGCTTGCCGCCCGCGCACCCTTAAGGTAGTATCCCCAGCAATGATGCAGGTCCTGCAACAACTGCTCACCGAACTGGGGTCGGGTCGCCTAATGGTAATCGACCTGACGCAACCACTGGGTCCCGAGACGCCGTTGCTGATTCTGCCCGCGCCGTGGGCCAATACGCCTGCTTTCCGTATGTGGGAGCTTTCGCGCTACGACCAGCGCGGTCCGGCTTGGTACTGGAATGCCTTCGAGACCGGCGAGCATACCGGCACGCATCTGGACGCTCCGGCGCATTGGATCAGCGGCAAGGACCTGCCGGACAATACCGTCGACCGCCTGCCGCCCAGCATGTTCATTGGTCCGGCGTGCGTGATCGATGTCGCGGCGCAGGTGGAAGCGAATGCCGATTTTCTGCTGACTCCTGAAGATGTGCGCGCGTGGGAGCAGAAGCACGGTCAGGTCCCGCGCGGGGCGTGGGTGTTGCTGCGCACCGGATGGGCGCGGCACAGCGGATCCGACGACTATTTCAATGTCAAGGAAGACGGTCCACATACGCCGGGTTGGTCCGCGGAGTGCTCGAAATACTTGGCTGTCGAGCGCGACGTGCTCGGTGTGGGCGTCGAGACCATCGGCACCGATGCCGGCCAAGCCGGCCGCTTCGATCCCCCGTTCTCCAATCACTACTTCATGCACGGCAGCGGGAAACTGGGCCTGACGCACCTGTGCAATTTGGATCGCCTGCCGCCCACCGGCGCGGTGGTCGTGGCCGCTCCGCTGAAAATCGTCAACGGCTCCGGCAGTCCGGTCCGCGCGTTCGCGATCAGCCCGGCCTGACCATGCCGGTTTCCGAAACCAACTCGCGAGCCGTCTACAGGGCGCTCAAGGACTGCGGGATTGGCCTGGTCTCCGCGCTCCCGGAGACGTGGCTGGTCCACTTGATCCGCCTGGCCGAGGAAGATCCCAGAATGATCCTGGTTCGCTTGGCCAAAGAGGAAGAGGGCGTGGGCATATCGGCCGGAGCGCACTTTGCCGGAGTGAAGTCGGCAATGCTGATGCAGAACCACGGATTCCTGGCGTCCATCAACGGCATCGTTTCCTTCGCCCATCTCTACAAGATTCCGCTGCTGATGCTGATCAGCTATCGCGGAACATTCGGGGAACGCGATCCGTGGCAGACGCAAGGCGGCAACGCCACAGAACCGGTGCTGCGAGCCTTGGGGATTCCGTACGAGTTCCTGGACGCGCCTGACACAGCGGCCAAGAAGATCCGCGAGGCCCAGACACTGGCTGAGAGCAGTCTGCAACCCGTGGCGCTGTTGCTGACCCGCGACCTGATGTGGGAGGAAGCCTGATGTTGCGGATCGAGTGCCTGCGATCGGTCTACGCCGAGTTGGAGGATTGCCTGGTTGTCACCATCATGGGCGCGGTGGCGGCGGAGTTACAGTCCCTCGGCCATCGTCCGAACTTCTTTTACCTGCAGCATGCCATGGGCCTGGCCTCTTCGCTTGGTCTGGGTTTGGCACTTTGCCGGCCCACTCGCAAGGTCGTGGTCCTCGACGGCGACGGATCGATCCTGATGAACCTGGGCAGCTTCACGACTATGGCTCGCTACGCACCGGGAAACCTGCTGCACGTGATCTTCGACAATGAGAGCCTCCTCTCCGTGGGCGGATTTCCGACGGCCACTTCGACCGGGTCGGACCTTGAGGGAATCGCACGCGCCGCAGGCATTCCCCACGCCTCCACCGTCTGGAATGTGGACGCATTCCGCGAAGCGTTCCACGGGGCCGCGCGGGGCAAGGAACTGGCTACGTTGGTGGCCAAGGTCGAGGCCAAGGGTCCAGCGGCGTTCGTGACGGATCTTGCGCTCCTCGAAAACCGCTTTCAGTTTCAACGCTACCTGCGATCGGTGGGGTGAACCATGCGTGGATGGCCGTTGGTGTTCATGTTGCTCCCGTGGGCCGTGGCTCAGGACTGGCCGCAGTGGAGAGGTCCGGCGCGCGACGGCCATGCCGCGTCATTCGCCGCGCCCGCGCAGTGGCCCAGCGAGTTGAAGCTGGAATGGAAGACAGAAGTAGGCGGCGGCTACTCCTCGCCGGTGGTGGCTGGCGGCAAGGCCTGCGTCCTCACCCGCCAAAAAGACGAGGAAGCCGTTTCCTGCCTGGACCTGAGAACCGGCAACGTTCTCTGGCGCGCCGCCTACGCCGCGCCCTTTGGAAAGAACAAGTACGCGCAGAGAATGGAGAGCGGCCCGTTTGCGACGCCCGTGCTGCATGGCGGCCGTCTATATACCCTGGGCGTCAACGCGGTCCTTTCTTGTTTCGACGCCGCTACCGGCGCATTGAAGTGGCGTCACGATTTCTCCGGCTCCATGTCCACTGAAAAAATGTTTACCGGGACCGCGATGTCTCCGCTCATCGACAGCGGGCGTGTGATCGTTCATGTCGGTGACGATCGTGGCGGGCGCATTGTGG
>CAYPHP010000105.1:0-1599 GCA_964410045.1 uncultured Acidobacteriota bacterium
AAGAAGATCGTCACTGTGCGGATTGACGCTGAGAACATCGAACAGCGGATTCTGGCGCTGCCGATTCCCGCACGCAGCTATTCCGGGATGGAGGCAGGCAAGACAGGCGTCCTGTTCCTGCTGGAATCGCCGTTCACCACCGGCCCTCCGCAGACTCCCGGCCGCATCGTCCACAAGTTCGACCTCAAGACGCGTAAGACGGAGCGATTTGTGGAAGGCGTGGGCGCATTCGTTGTCTCGGACAACGGCGAGAAAGTTCTCTTCCGCCAAGGCGAACGCTGGGTGATCTCAGGAACCGCCGCGGTCCCCCGGCCGAATGAGGGTACCGTACGCACCGACGGCATGGAGGCCTGGGCCGATCCTCGCGCCGAGTGGCGGCAGATGTATCGCGAGGCCTGGCGTCTGCAGCGCGACTTCTTCTACGAGCCGGGTCTGCACGGCCTGGACGTGGCCGCAGCCAGCAAGCAGTATGAGCCGTTCCTCGAAGGCGTCGGCAGCCGCAGTGACCTCAACTATTTGTTCGCCGAAATGATGGGCAACATCACCGTCAGCCACCTGAACGTGGCCGGCGGCCAGACCCCCGACGTGCGCCGGGTACGCGGAGGGCTGCTCGGGGCCGACTACAAGATCGAAAACGGCCGCTACCGTTTTGCCCGCATCTATAACGGAGAAAACTGGAATCCGGACCTGCTCGCACCGCTCACGCAGCCGGGCGTGAATGTGGTCGCCGGCGAATACCTGCTTGCGGTGAACGGACGTGATCTCCGCGCCACCGACAATATCTACAGCTTCTTCGAAGCGACCGCCGGTAAACAGGTGCTGATCAAAGTGGGCACGGATCCCTCGGGCGCAGGCGCCCGTGACGTGACCGTGGTCCCCGTGGACAGCGAGAACCGCCTGCGCAACCTGGCCTGGATCGAAAGCAATCGCCGCAAAGTGGATCAGATGAGCGGGGGCAAGCTGGCCTACGTCTACTTGCCGGACACCGCGCTCGGCGGCTATACGTCATTCAACCGCTACTTCTTCGCGCAGGTCGGCAAGCAAGGCGTGGTTGTGGATGAGCGCTTCAACGGCGGCGGTCTTCAGGCCGACTACATCATCGATTACCTGAAGCGTCCGCTGCTGCATTACCGCACCATGCGCAGCGGTGAGGATATTACCGGTCCGCTGGCCGCGATCTTCGGGCCCAAGGCGATGATCATCAACGAGTACGCCGGCTCGGGCGGCGACGTGATGCCCTGGTATTTCCGCCGCGAAGGCCTCGGTCCGCTGATCGGCAAGACCACCTGGGGCGGTCTGGTCGGCGGACTCGGCGGCTATCCGCCGCTGATGGACGGCGGCTTCGTTTCCGTGCCTGCCTGCGGATTCTGGGATCCAACGAAAGGCAAGTGGGTCGCCGAGAATGTCGGGATCCCGCCCGACATCGAGGTCGATCACGATCCCAAGCTGGTCCGCGAAGGCAAAGACCCGCAACTGGAGAAGGCCGTCGAAGTGCTGCTGGCGGAGCTACGCAAGAATCCTCCGCCGAAGCACACGCGGCCGCCATTCCCGAAGTACGCGCCGGGCACGATCGCTCCGGTGGGTCCAGTGCCGTACACA
>CAYPHP010000105.1:1609-9069 GCA_964410045.1 uncultured Acidobacteriota bacterium
CTGGATGGACACGGAACCCGGTTCTTTCACCGCCGAGACGCAGAGTTCGCAGAGCCAGCGCGGAGAAGACAAGAAAGCAACGTCTTTGTGTTCGGTCTCCGCGTTTATTCAGCGCTCCCTGCGCCTCTGCGGTGATAGAGCGGGCGCCAAATCGCCACGCGGGCTCGTTTAGTTTTCGGCCAACCGGTGGAAGCTGCCCCAGTGCTTCGAGAGAATCCTGGTCTTCTACCGACTAATCCACCCGCATGCTGAGATCGTCCGCGTCCTGCACGGTTCCCAAGACTTGGAATCCCTGTTTGACCTCTGACGACCCTAAACCGCCAGGACCCACGGCTTGCGGTACTCATACGCAAGCAGCGCCGACGCTTGCGCGCTGCCTTTGGTGAAGCGTTCGGTGGCGGGGTCCCACTCCAGTCGCTCTTTGGTGCGGTAGGCGATGTTGCCCAGCAGGCATGTGGACGTCGAGCGATGGCCGACCTCAATATCGCTTATCGGTTTCTGGCGGCTGCGGACACACTCCAGGAAGTTCACCATGTGATTGATTCCGGAGTTCGGCAGGTCCTTCATTTCCACCGCGGGCATCAGGTCATAGGATCGCTCGCCGATCCGCGTGGTCTGCGGCGTGACCTTGAATCCCGCGCGGTCGACGAACAATGTGCCTTCCGTGCCGTAGAAGTTGATCCCGTAGCCGTGGGTGTCGACGCCGAAGTTGTTGGTGGTGATGTTCTCGTAGGTCACGACGGATCCTGGATACTCGTAGGTGACCATCAACGTGTCCGGTGTCTCGCGATTGTCTTGAAGAAGGTACTTGCCGCCGGTGGCGGTCACGGAACGCGGGCCGTCGGCCTTCAACGCCCACTGCACGATGTCGAGCAAGTGGACGCCCCAATCGGTCATCATCCCGCCGGCATAGTCCCAGAACCAGCGGAAGTATGAAAACGTCCGCGGGTTCACGCCAAAGCGATTGGCGTTGAACGGGCGCATGGGCGCCGGACCCAGCCACATGTCCCAATCGAGTTCCGGGGGCGGAGCCGAGTCCGGCGGATTGCCAATGCCCTTAGGATATTCGTTGCCGTAGTTCCAGGTCTTGACGTGAGTGATCTTGCCGATCGCGCCCTCCCAAACGAGTTCCACGGCTTTCTGAAAATGCTTGCCGGAGCGTTGCTGCGTGCCCACCTGCACTACGCGGTTGTACTTACGCGCCGCTTCAACCATCCGGCGTCCCTCTTGCACGCGGACGGAGATGGGTTTCTCGACATAGACGTCCTTGCCGGCTTGGCAGGCGTGGACGGTCTGCAGCGCGTGCCAGTGGTCCGGCGAGCCGATGATCACCACGTCAATGTCCTTGCGTTCGAGGATCCGACGGTAGTCCTTGACCGCCTCGGGCGCGGGAAGCTGGCGATCCTCAGCAGTCTTCAGCCCTGCCTTCAGGTTGGGCTCGTAAACGTCGCAGACCGCGGCCACGGCGATGGGGAATGCCTCCTGCCGCGCAAAGGCGCTCATGACGCCGCGTCCCTGGCGGCCGGTACCGATGACCGCGCCGACGATCCGTTCATTGGCGCCGTAGACGCGGGACGCAGAAAGGGCGCTGACAGCCGTGGTTTTTAGAAAATCTCGACGATCGATCATGGATGCTCCTCCGAATGATCCGCAGACTTGGCAGATGGCGCAGATTATAATCCAAATTGCCGATGGACACTCCTTCCACGCCGCTGATGCAGCAGTACGCGCGCATCAAGCAACAGCATCCCAAGGCGCTGCTGTTCTTCCGGCTGGGCGATTTCTACGAGCTGTTTTTCGAAGATGCCGTGACCGCGGCGCGCGAGCTGCAGATCACTCTGACCTCGCGCAACAAGGAGAAGGGCGCGCCGGTGCCGATGTGCGGCGTCCCCTATCACGCCGCGCAGAACTATCTCGCGCGGCTGCTGCAGAAGGGCTATCGCGTGGCCATCTGCGACCAAGTGGAAGATCCAAGGCTGGCGAAGAAACTGGTGAAGCGCGAAGTCACGCGCGTGGTCACGCCGGGCACCACGGAACACTCCGGCGTCGTGACGCCGCGCGACCAGAACTACCTGACTGCCGTTTATCCCGACGGACAGCGGATCGGGCTGGCCTACGTGGATCTTTCCACCGGCGAGTTTCGAGCCACAGAGTTCGACGGTCCGGATCGCGACGCCGCTTGTGCGGAAGAGTTGGGAATTCTGCGTCCGCGGGAGATCCTGTTGGCGCCCGAAACGCGGCTGGCCGCGCCGCAGGGTTGCACGCGCAGCGACGTGGAAGCCTGGACCTTCGCGCCGGATTATGGATCGCGTCTGCTCACAGAACATTTTGGCGTGGTTACGCTTGATGGCTACGGGCTGGGCGGGCACGACGCCGCCGTGGGTGCTGCGGGCGCCGTGCTCCACTATCTGCGCGACACGCAGCGGACATCGTTAAGCCATCTGAACGCCATCGGATTCTACCGCCAGCAGGAATGGATGATGCTCGACGCCGTCACCACTCGCAACCTGGAGCTGGTGGAGCCGGTTTTCGCCGGCGAGCACGACGCCACGCTGCTCTCCGCCATCGACCGCACCAGCACGAGCATGGGCGCGCGGTTGCTCAAGGGATGGATTCTCCGTCCGGTGATGGATGTCGCGGAGATCGCGGCGCGACTCGATGCCGTGGAAGAGCTGAAGCGCGAAACCTTGAAGCGCGGCGAATTGGATCGAGCCCTCGAAGGATTCGGCGACCTAGAGCGCTTGCTCAGCCGGATCACCCTGGGCACGGCGCACCCGCGCGACATGCTCAGCATGGGCGCGTCGCTGGAGCGCCTGCCGCGAGTGCGACAGGCTCTGGCTGCCTTTTTAGCTTCGCGCCTGCACAACCTGCACGAGCGCCTGGATGAAATGGCCGACATTGCGGCGCTGCTGACGCGCGCCATTGCACCCGACGCTCCCTTGAACATGGCCGATGGCGGCGTGATCCGCGCGGGATATCACGCCGAACTCGACGAGTATCGCGATCTCAGCCAGAACAGCAAGACACGCATCGCTGAAATCGAGGCACGCGAGCGTACCCGCACTGGCATCGGCTCGCTGAAAGTGCGCTTCAACAACGTCTTCGGATATTACCTGGAAGTTTCCAAGCCCAACCTGCACCTGGTCCCCGCGGATTACGAGCGCAAGCAGACGTTGGTGAACGCCGAACGCTTTACCACGCCGGAGCTGAAAGATTACGAGCGTAAGGTCCTGGCCGCGGAAGAGAAGATCATGGAACTGGAGCGCCACCTCTTTGCCGAAGTCCGCGGACAGGTGGCGGCACAGGCGGCGCGCATCCGCAACACGGCTGCCGCGCTTGCGGAGGCCGACGTGCTCGCGAACTTCGCCGGACTGGCCGCCGAGCGTGGCTACTGCCGCCCGGAGTTCCATCCGTCTGATCCGCACGGCGAACTGGAGATCGTCAAAGGACGTCATCCGGTAATCGAGCGTCTGGCGGAAACGAACCGCGCCGGCCGCTTCGTCCCCAACGATCTGTACTTGAATGACTCAACGCACCTGGCCCTGCTGATCACCGGGCCGAACATGGGCGGCAAGTCCACGTACCTTCGGCAGGCGGCGCTGATCCAGATCCTGGCGCAAATGGGCAGCTTTGTTCCTGCCGAGCGCGCGCGCCTGCCACTGGTCGATCGCGTCTTTACGCGGATCGGGGCCAGCGACAATCTGGCCCGCGGCCGCTCGACGTTCATGGTGGAGATGACCGAGACCGCGGCGATCCTGAACACGGCCACGCCCCGCAGCTTGATCTTGCTCGACGAAGTGGGGCGGGGCACTGCGACCTTCGATGGTCTGGCGATCGCCTGGGCGGTGGTCGAGCACATCTACACGCGCACTCGCGCCAAGACTTTGTTCGCCACGCATTACCACGAACTGACCGAACTGGCCGAGCGCCTGCCCGGCGTCAAGAACTTCCGGGTGGTGGTGCGCGAGAGCGGCGGCGACATTGTCTTCCTGCATCGCGTCGAGCCGGGGAAGGCCGATCGCAGTTACGGCATCGAAGTGGCCCGGCTGGCCGGATTGCCCATGCCCGTCGTCGAGCGCGCCCGCGAAGTGCTCCAGGAGCACGAACGCAGCGAGGAGAAGGTCACCGAGGAGCTTTCCCCCGGGGCTCAGCCGGTTCAGTTGACGATCTTTACCGCGCTGAACCAAGACGTAGTTGATAAGCTGTCTTCTGCCGACCTGGACAGTCTTCGCCCGCTTGATGCGTTGAACCTCCTGGCAGAACTGAAGAAACAACTCAAATGAACATTGGCCGTGTCTTGATGATTGGATTCGAGCAGAGCGCGTGGGACGACGCTCTGGAGCAGTTATTGCGCGAAGTGCAGCCCGGCGGGGTGATTTTCTTCAACCGCAACACCAAGGGTGGCGCCGAGGCTTTCCGCGACCTGGTGACGCGCGTCCGCGAGACCTTGCCGCATCCGGTCTTGCTTGCCGCCGACGTGGAAGGCGGCCACGTGGACCGCTTGCGCGACGTGTTGCATCCTTTTCCTGCCCCGCTGAGCGCGGCGCAGGCCCACGACGATCCGCTGGTGCGCCGGTTCGGCGCGCTGGTGGGCGAGTCGCTCCGCGCTTTCGGACTGAACACCAACCTGGCGCCGGTGCTGGACCTGGCATCTCCCGTGATGGGCACTCGCGCTGCGGGAGATCGTCCCGATACGGTGACGCGGTTTGCGCGAAACTTCATCGAGGGTCTCGCCGGACAGGAAATCGTCGCATGCGCGAAGCATTTCCCGGGGCTGCGAGGCGGCGCGGTGGATACGCATGAGCAAATGGCCGTGATCGAGACGCCCGCGGCCGAAATGTGGGAGACGGACATCGCACCGTTCCGGGACCTGGCGGCGGAATTATCGATGGTGATGATGTCGCATGGCTTCTATCCAGGGCTTGAGCCGGAAGGCAGCGGACCGCGTTCGGCGTCGATGTCGTCGCACGTGATCGGACATTTGCTGCGCGGGAAACTCGGATTCCATGGCGCCGTCCTCAGTGATGACCTGGAGATGGGAGCGGCGCTGTCCGGCGGATCGGTCGACCACGCTGCGGTAGCCTGCGTCGAAGCCGGATGTGACATGGCACTGGTATGCCGCGACCCCGAAAACGTCCGGGCCGCCGCTCGGGCGCTGACCGCTCGCGCCGAATCCGACGCAGCGTTCGCCGTCCGGATTGAAGTTGCAACGAAGGCCGTCGCGGCAATGGCCGCAAGACTTCCAACAGGGCCCAAGCACGTGGATCTCGCCGACCTGCGCCAGCGGATTCGCAGACTCACGGGAATGGTCGAGGGCATGGAGGCGGTCGGTCAGAGCCTTCCAGACCTTTCGGTAAGCAGTGGCTTCGTGAAGGCCAAGCCCCGGCGTCCACCGGGCGAAGGCCGCGGACGTGGACCACGTCAGCCGAGGCGCGGCGGCGGTCCCGGCCGGCCAGGACCAGATCGTGGCCGTCCCGGTGGTGGCGGGAGAGGACGACGCTGATGCGCGTTGTTGGAATGATCAGCGGCACCTCCGCCGATGGCATCGACGTCGCAGTGGTCCAAATCACCGGCTCGGGTTGGAAGACCCGGCTCAAGGTCGAAGCTTTCCGAACGATCCAGTATCCGCCACGTGTGCGCGAGGCGTTGCTCGCGTCGTTCAATGCGCCGGCGATTTCCACCGCGGAGATCAGCCAACTGAACTTCTTGGTTGGCGAGTTGTTTGCCCGGGCGCTGCTGAAGACCTGCAGGGGCCGCAAGCCGGACCTGATCGGCTCCCATGGCCAGACCATTTACCATCAGGCAGACGCCAGTGATTGTCATGGCTTTCGGGTGCGTTCGACGCTACAGATTGGCGAGCCTGCGGTAATCGCAGAGCGTACCGGCGTCCCTGTGGTCGCGGACTTTCGCACGGCGGACATGGCCGCCGGAGGGCAAGCTGCGCCGCTGGTTCCTTACCTCGACTACCTGCTGATGCGTCATCCGGCGCGGACGCGCGTCGCGTTGAACATCGGCGGGATCGCCAACATCACCGCCATTCCGGCGAAGGCCAAGCCCGAACAGGTCCGGGCATTCGACACGGGCCCGGGCAACATGGTGATGGATCAACTGGCCGGACATTTTAGCGGCGGGCGCCTGCGTTTCGATCGCAACGGCGAATGGGCCGCGCGCGGCAAGGTCGATTCGGCGTTGCTGAAACGCTTGATGGGCGATGCTTTCATTCGCCGCCGTCCGCCGAAGACCGCCGGGCGCGAGCAGTATGGCGTTGAGTATGTGAAATCGTTGCTCGGAGAGGGGTTGGCGCCCGAAGACCTGCTGGCAACGACGACGGCTGTCACCGCCGACTCGATCGCCGCGGCCATCCGGCGCTTCCGTCCCGACGACGTGGTGGCATCCGGCGGCGGCATCCACAACCGGTTCCTGATGGACCGCTTGAAAGCCCAACTGTCCGGCGTGCGTTTCTTGCGCGCCGACGATTTCGGCGTCCCGGGCGACGCCAAGGAAGCAGTTCTGTTTGCCGTCCTGGCCTACGAAACGTGGCACCGCCGCCCGTCGAATGTGCCATCCGCGACGGGCGCAAAGCACTCCGTGATTCTTGGAAAACTGGTCTTCTAAGGAGTGGGCGCCGTCTTCAGCACTTTGGCGTCCTTAATCTTGTCTCCGCCCAAGTACTCCAGCTTCTTGACCTCCGCCGAGCCCTGTTCGGGCATCATCAACATCAGACGGCCGGACCCTTTCCAGAAGCCCATGGAAAGTTCCATCCTGATATAGCTGGTCTGTCCGGCCTTCAGGTCCAACTCAATCACCGACTGCTTGTCGTTCGCGCGAAAAGCGTGCTTGCCGGCCGGCAGTTCCACGACGAAATAGCGGCCGTTGTCCATGCGGGCCAACTGGACCTCGTCGCAGTAGATCGAAGGTTCCAGCGCCGATCCGGCATACTGCTTGTAGCGATAGAAGTACACGCGGGCCACGTCCTTCGAGGCTTCCACTGCCTGCCCCGCTGGAGTGGCCGGAACCTGGGGAGCCTGCGCGACGGCGGTCGCGGCCAAGCCAATCACCAGCACGAAAGCCAACGCAACTCTACCCAACATGAGCCCTCCTTGAGATTGAACGCAACAATCCGCCAACGAGCGAGCAATTCTCGTGCCGTTACAAGCTGTTGAGACCAAAGGATCAGGCGGGACACAGCATGGGGGAAAGCCCTCACTGTTGCAGGATGCGACAGTCTTTCCGTGATCGCGTATCATGACCACTGTGCGCCGTTCTCTGTGTTCACTGTGCCTCTGTGGTGCCATCCTCCTTTCCGGATGCCAAGCGCCTCGCGACCTGTCGACTGTCGTCTTTCTCGTCGAGAGCCATCCATCCAGCCTTGATCCGCGGATCGGCACCGACGCGCAATCCGAGCGCATGGGGCAGTTGATCTTCGATGCCCTGGTCGACCGTGACGCCAGTTTCCAGCT
>CAYPHP010000106.1:0-9052 GCA_964410045.1 uncultured Acidobacteriota bacterium
TGGGCCCTGACTGCGGACCAGAAGCTGGCCATCATCGAAGCCTTCTTCGAGGAGCCTGACGGCCGCATCGTTCGCAATCTCACCCTCAACGCCGGCGACACCAACTATTTCACCTTCAAGGTGGCGGGGTTCAAGCCGGACGCCAAACAGCGCGTGACGCTTTCCTATCGCATTGAGATGCTCGATCCCAAAGGCACTCCGGTGGTCGAGCCGTTGCTGGAGAAAGTAGATACGACGCTGGCCCCTCAGGACGAGAACTGGAAACCCAAGATCCCCTGGCAAGCGGTGGTGCCGCCTCACGCGCCGAGCGGCGACTACTTGCTGAAGATCTCTGTCGAAGATAAGAACGCCAAGTCCGACGCGCATTTTCAGGCGCCCTTCAAGGTCCGCGGCGAGACCCTGGAACCGGAAGACAAGCTGGTGCTGAAGCGCTTCGTCTTCGCCGACGCCGAAGTCGGTCCGGCCAAGCCAGACAATGTCTACCGTCCCGGCACGACGCTTTGGGCGCGCTTCAAGCTGACCGGCTTCCGCATCACCCCGGAAAAGGAGTACTGGGTGGAGCATGATCTGCAAGTGCTCGACTCCACCGGCAAGGTGCTCTTCTCGAGCCCGAACGCCGCAGTCGAGAAGCACAAGGATTTTTATCCGCCGCGGGTGCTGACCACCGTTTTCAACCTGGAGTTGCAGGGCGGCATCAAGCCCGGCGAATACACCATCCACCTCGACGTCCGCGACCGCCTCGGCGAGCAGACCATCAGCTACGAAGAGAAGTTCCGCATCGAGTAGCGTGCCCCCGCCGTTGGAACCACAGATGAACACAGATGGACACCGATCGGAAACGAACATGCGATCCACGTATGACAGGCTGTAGAGTCTGTCCTGTTTCCAACAAGCTGTTGGCCAACTATCTGTGTACATCTGTGTTCATCTGTGGTTAATTCCTGTCGGTGAATCGCAAACTGGTTACCGGCATCTTCCTGCTGGCGGTGAGCTTCGGGATCGGCTGGCTGGTCCCGCGGCCGGCGGCCATCAGCGTGGAAGGCTGGCGGCTGTTCGGGATCTTCGTCGGCACCATGCTGGGGCTGATGTTGCAACCCATCGCCGGCGGCGCGCTGGTGCTGATGGCTCTGACTCTGGCCGTGCTCACCGGCGGATTCACCTTGGAAAAGGCCCTGGCCGGCTACGCCGATCCCTCCGTGTGGCTGGTGATGGGCGCGTTCATGATCTCGCGCGCCTTGATCAAGACCGGGCTGGCGCGCCGCATCGCCCTGATCTTTGTCCGCGCTTTCGGCAAGAACTCGCTGGGCGTTTCCTATTCACTGGTGTTTTCCGACATGGTGCTGGCCACCGCCATCCCTTCGAACGCGGCCCGCTCCGGCGGCGTGATTCTCCCCATCCTGCGCTCGATCGCCGAACTCTACGGCTCGAAACCCGGAGCCACCGCCGGTCTGCTGGGCTGCTTCCTGATCACCGCGGTCTACCAGGGAATCTGCATCACGTCGGCGATGTTCTACACCGGCCAGGCCAGCAATCCGCTGGCGGCCGGCATCGCCGGCGACACCTTCCATTATCAGGTCACCTGGGTGAGCTGGCTAATCGCGGGCAGCGTGCCCGGACTTTGCTCGCTGCTCTTGGTCCCTTACGTCATCTACCGCGTGAATCCGCCTGAGATCAAGCACACCCCGGAGGCCCGCGACTTTGCGGCGACCCAACTGAAAGCCATGGGTCCGCCGTCGCGGCCCGAGTGGATCACGCTGCTGGTGTTCGTTTCCGTCTGCCTGCTGTGGATTACCGCCAAGTGGAACAAGCTGGATATTACGGTGACCGCACTGCTGGGCGCGTCCGCGCTGCTGGCCAGCAACGTGATCGACTGGGAAGACGTGAAGAACGAGAAAACCGCCTGGGACATCTTCATCTGGTACGGCGGTCTGCTGCGGATGGGCAAAGCGCTCGGCGAGGTCGGCGTCACGAGCGAGTTCGCCAAGGCCGTGG
The DNA here is from genome assembly GCA_964410045.1 of uncultured Acidobacteriota bacterium. Taxonomy (GTDB): domain Bacteria; phylum Acidobacteriota; class Terriglobia; order JAJPHL01; family JAJPHL01; genus CAYPHP01. Next base: position 1,993 of record CAYPHP010000106.1, read on the forward strand.
CTTCCAGTTTCGGCGGGGCCGGATGGGTCACGCTGTTCGTGGTGGCCCTGATGATCTATTTCTACGCGCACTACGGATTCGCCAGCATCACCGCGCACATCCTGTCGATGTATGCGGCGTTCATCGCGGTGCTGATGGCGCAAGGCGCGCCCATCGGCCTGATGGTCTACGGCTTCGCCTGCTTCACCAACCTCGCCGCCGGCCTGACCCACTACGGCACCACGCCCTCGCCGATGTACTACTCCACCGACTACGCGTCGTTCAAGACTTTCTGGGGAACCGGATTGCTGGTGTCGGTGGTGAACATCGCGATTTGGTCTACGGTGGGGTTTGGGTGGTGGAAGGTGCTGGGGATCTGGTAGCCATCGAGACACCGAGGGCACCGAGGTCGAACTCGCCCGGGCAATTGCGTATCCGCCGCGTCTGAGGCACAATAGGTGTCAGGTCAATCTGGGCGAAAACATGCTTAACCTGAGCAAGCTTGTCTTGACGCTGTCTCTCGCGACGCTCGCGTCGGTGGCGCAGACGCCCACCTTCAACAACGAAGTGGTGCGCATTTTCCAGGCGCAGTGCCAGAGCTGCCATCATCCCGGCGACATCGGCCCGTTCTCGCTGATGGACTACAAGAGCGCGCGGCCGTGGGCCCGCAGCATCCAGGAACAAGTGGCGTTGGGCAAGATGCCGCCGTGGAAACCGGCGCGCGGTGTCGGAGAATTCCATGGCGAACGCGTCCTCACCCAGCGCGAGCGCGACATCATTAGTCAGTGGGTGGACGCCGGTTCGCCGGAAGGTGATCCCGCCGCCCTGCCCCCGCCGCTGACTTTCCCCGACGGCTGGACCCTGGGCCAACCCGACATGGTGATCAAGCTGGATGCGGCTTACCCGATCCCTGCCGCCGGCAACGACATCTACCGCTGCTTCAGCCTGCCGACCGACCTGCCGTCCGACACTCACATCAGCGCCGTGCAAATCCGTCCGGGAAATCGCAGCGTGGTCCATCACGTAATTCTGTACAGCGACCCGACGGGCAGGTCCAAAACGCTCGATGACGCCGAGCCCGGGGCCGGCTACACCTGTTTCGGCGGCCCGGGATTCACTCCGGACGTTTCGTTCTTCGCCGGATGGGCTCCGGGCATTCGTCCGGCGTTCCTGAGTCCCGGCACGGCCATGCTGCTTCCGCGCGGCTCGCGGATCTCCATGCAGGTCCACTACCACCCCTTCGGGCAGGACACCACCGACCAGACCGAGCTGGGAATCTACTTCAGCAAGAGCCCGGTGGACAAGATCGTGCGCGTGCTTCCGCTCATCAACGACCGGTTCACCATTCCGGCAGGCGAGACGCGCTACAAGGTCACCGCGGCGACCCCGCCGATCCCGTTCGCCACCCATATCACCAGCATCGCGCCGCACATGCACCTGCTGGGAAAACAGGAGCAGGTGCGTCTGGTGGCAGGCGGCACAACCACGCCGCTCATCGACATTCCGGACTGGGATTTCCAGTGGCAAGGCATCTACGACTATCGCGTTCCGGTGGCCTCGCCGGCAGGAGCCCGCGCGGAGATGGACTGCTACTTCGACAACTCCGCCGGCAACCCGCTCAATCCCAACAGCCCGCCCAAGCCGGTGAGTTGGGGCGAACAGACCACCGACGAGATGGCCGTGGTCTTTCTCGGATTCACCATCGACCTGGAGCACTTGATCAACCCGACGTTCGAGTCCGACGGCGTGGTGAACGCCGCCAGCTTCGCCAAGGGAACCACTGCGCCCGGCGCGATCCTCTCGCTGTTCGGCGTCGGCCTGGGATCGCACTGGCAGCAGGCGTCGACGGTGCCGTTGCCGCGCGCCATGGGCAACAATACCCGGGTGAACATCGGCGGCGTGGACGTGCCGCTGTTCTACGTCTCGCCGTCGCAGATCAACTTCCAAGTGCCGTTTGAGGCGTCCGGCGCGACCACGTTGCGGGTCACGCGTGGCGATGACGGCAAGACGCAGTCGATTCCCCTGCTGGTCGGGGAGGCGCAGCCGGGAGTCTTCGCCACTTCACCTTCCGGCACGCGCGGCCAAGTGGTGGTGCTCTACGCCACCGGGCTCGGCCGCGTGAATCCCGCGGTGAACACCGGAGAAGCTGCGCCGGGTGCTGCTCCCACGGCCAACAAAGTCACGGTGAACATCGGCGGACGCGACGTCGAGCCGGAGTACGCCGGGCTGGCTCCCGGTTTCGTGGGCCTGTATCAAGTGAACGTGCGCATCCCAACCGACTCCCCCACCGGCGATCTAACCGTGAAGCTTAAGGTGGCCGGAATAGAAAGCAATGCCGCTCCGGTTTCAATCAAGTAATCTGTGAAATCTGTGGACTTCCGTTCTCCTTGGTGGTTGCCGCACGGACATCTGCAAACCGTGTGGGGCCGCTACACGCGTCCGAAACACCTGGTCCCGTTTCAACGCGAGATCCTGGAGACGCCCGACGGCGATGACCTGGTCTTGGATCACCTGGCGTCGAGCAACGGGGCGGGCCGTCCCGTGCCGCACCTGATCCTGCTGCACGGCCTCGAAGGCAGTTCCTACTCGGTCTACATGCAGGGCATGTTGTCGCTGGCGGCGGCACGCGGCTGGCACGGGACCGCGGTGAACTTCCGCTCCTGCGCCCGCGATCCCAACAACATTCTGTTCATGATGCCCAACAAGCGCCCGCGAATGTACCACTCGGGCGAGACCACGGATTTCGATTTCGTGGCCCGCACGCTGGCGGCGCGCTTTCCCCAGGCGCCGATCATTGCGGTGGGAGTTTCGCTCGGCGGCAATGCAATGCTCAAATGGCTGGGCGAGCATCCTGGACAGACCATCGTGAAAGCGGCGGCCACCATTTCCGTTCCTTATGACTTGGCCGCGGGGTCGACGCATCTCGAAACCCCAGTCGGCCGCTTCTACTTGAAAAATTTCCTGAAGACGCTGAAGCCCAAGGCGCTGGCCGCGGCCAAACGGTTTCCCGAAGCCGCGGCGCGGATCGACGTGGAACGCACCAAACGTTCCGAGACGTTCTGGGAATACGACGACGCCGTCACCGGGCCGCTGCACGGATTCCACGATGCGCTCGACTATTACACGCGATCAAGTTCGCTGGGATTTGTGGACAAGATCACCACGCCGACGCTGTGCGTCTCCGCCGCCGACGATCCGTTCCTGCCCCCGCCAGTCCTGTCGCAGGTGAAGGACCGCAAGGCGCCGTGCGTCGAGTTGACGGTCACGCCGCGCGGCGGACACGTCGGCTTCATCACCGGCCCCCACCCCTGGAAGCCCCGCTTCTGGGCCGAGGATTTTGTGATTTCCTGGCTGGCCGGAAAGATCTAACCGCAGATTTCGCAGATTACGCAGATAATTATGGCATGCGGCAACTGCTGTGGATGCTGGTGTTGCTAACGGTTCCGCTGTCGGCACAGGAGAAACTCCTCTCCGAGACGGAGAATGCCTACAACCCGATTCCGAGTGCGGACGGCAAACTAATCGCCTACGTCCGCACCGGATGGGGAAGAAACCTCCCTGTGGATGGCCTGGGGCGTAGCCACCTCCGGTCCGAAATCTCCGTCATGGCCGCCGACGGCCGGGTGCTCAACGACAAGGAACTGGCCGATGGTTTCCTGGCTGGGTGGACGCGGGATGGCAAAGCTTTGGTTTGCTATCGCGATCGGGAGTATTGGCTATCGTCGCTCCAGGGAGAGAAGCGCGAGAAGGGATCGCTACCGGAGTGGGTTGAAAGAGTGGCCTACAGAAACAATTCGTTTATTTGGGTAAGGACAATGGGGGAAGTCTTGAGCAGGCCGCGGTTGGCACTCCAGACTCCGGCGGAAACCATCGCGGTAAAGTTCGGAGAGTACTTTGGAGAAATGCTTCCCGCTCCGTCACCCGACGGAAGATACATTGCGATTAGCGGACCACTGCCTCAGGGCCACCAGCCTCCAGGCGTCACTCTGCTCATCTACGATCTTCAGAAGATGACGTGGGCTGATTTTGGACCGATTCTGATCCATCCAGACGCCAATTGGGATTACATCAAGCCCACTTGGGATCCGTGGTTCGTCGACAGCCAGCACATCGTATACACAACTGGCTCGGAACTGATCGTCAGCACTCCCGATGGCCGGGCCAAGAAGACGATCGCCCGCCCAGACCGTCCGCACGGACTCCCGGTGCCCTCGCCCGATGGTCTGAGCGTCGCATTTGTAACGTTTGAGGCCCGTCCAATGTCAGGCCGCCCGGACCTAAAGTTCTGGGGTGGGACAACGATCTGGGTCACAAGTAGCGGACTCGGCTCAAAAACGACGGCAGCGCGTGAGGTCACGACCAAGAGCACTGACACTACTTACTCGCTTCGGTGGTTGGGTATGCGAGGACTTGTGTTCGATCGGCTCGCAGACGTCCCGCAATACCAGAAGGCGCGATTGTGGAAGGTGTCCCTTCCACACTGAATCTGCGCAATCTGCGAAATCTGCGGTTTACTCCCCTCGGAGCGCGACCAGTGGATTCACTTGCGTCGCGCGACGCGCCGGGAAATAGCAGGCCAGGAGCGCGATCAGACAAAGGAACAGGGCCACGCCAGCGAAGGTCAGCGGATCGGCGGCGCTGACGTTCACCAGCATGGTGGCGACCAGGCGCAGGACCGCCAGCGCCGCGACCACGCCTGCCGCCAGCCCGGTCAGTGCCAACGCCAGTCCGTTGCGCAAGACCAGGCGCAGGATGTCGGCGCGCTGCGCGCCCATGGCCATGCGGACGCCGAATTCGTGGATGCGCTGGCTGACCGCGTAGGACATCACGCTGTACAATCCGGCCGCCGCCAGCAGCAGTGAGATCAGTCCTAGTGCGCCCAGCAACCGCGCAGCCACCTTCTGCGGGTACAGCGACGCGGTGATGAACTCGGCCAGCGGGACGGTGCGGAAGCTGGCGGTCGGGTCGATGGCCGCCGAAGCGCCGCGCAGGGTCGCCGCCAGTCCGTTGGGATCGCCGTCGCCGCGCAGATAGAAGAAGATGTTCCGGCCTTGCTGATAGCGCTGCTCGAACGGCATGTAGAAGTAAGGCTGGCCCGCTTCCGACAGGTTGCGATACTTGATGTCTTTCGCCAGACCGACCACGGTGAAGACCCGGTTGCCGGAGACTTTGACTTTCCTGCCGATCGGACTCGCCCCTTGGAAGAAGCGGCGCGTGAACGTCTGGTTCACAATCATCACCGGGGGCGCGTTGCGATCGTCGGCGGCGGTAAAGTCGCGTCCTTCGAGCAGCGGAATCTGCAACAGATCGAAGTAGCCGGGCGCGGTCAACGTGCGGCTGAAGTTCATCTTCTCGCTGGGACCGGGCACGTAGCCCTCGACCTCAAGGTCATGCCCGGCATCGCCGCCGAATCCAAGCGGCGCCGTATCCGCGTAGCTCACCGCGGTGAGACCGGGAGCGCCGCCGAGACGTTCGCGCAGCCGCTGGCAGAATTGCCGCGACTGCTCCGGCGTGTAACCGGGCAAATAGAACTGCGCGAGCAAGACGCGCGCGGGTTCGAAACCTGGACGAATGCCGCGCGCGTTTTCGAAGCTGCGCACGAAGATCCCCGCGCCGGCCAGCGCTACGGTGGCCAGAGCGATCTCCGAAATCACCAGCAGACCGCGCAGGCGGTGCGAGTGCGCGCCGGAACCGCCGCCGCGTCCGCCCTCCTTCAACGTCTCGTTCAGATTCGGCCGCACTGAGAGGACCGCCGGAGCGATCCCCGCGGCCATCGCCGCCAGCACGCAAGCGGCAATCGTGAATCCGAGGATCCGTCCGTTCAGAGCGATCCGCTCGAACGACACCGGCAGCTCGGAAGCCGGCAGCAGCCAGTAGAGCGCCTCCGACATCCACATCGCCAGCGGGATTGCGATTAGCGCTCCCGCGCCGGCCAGCAGCAGCGTTTCGGTGAGCAATTGCCGAGTGAGCCGCGCGTGGCCCGATCCCATCGCCAGGCGGATGCCGAATTCTTTTTGGCGCGAGACGGCGCGAGCCAGCAGCAGGTTTGCGACTTTGGCGCAGACAATCAGCAGCACCACCACGCAAACGGCCATCAGGATCTGCAGCGGCCGCCGCAGCAGGGAGTGCGCTCCGTGAGGAGCCTCGACGTAGGGGAGCAAGGTGGCCCCGATTCCATGGTTGGTCTTCGGATTCTCCTCCGCCAAGCGGCGCGCGACGGCGGCCACTTCTGCGCGGGCCTGATCGAGAGCGACGCCGGGACCGAGCCGGGCGATCGAGAACAGGCCACGCCACGTCCGCGAAGTCATTTGGAATTCGTCGGTGACTTCGAGTTCCTTGGCCATGGTCAGCGGCACCCACAGATCGAAGAACAAGCCGGTCGTGCCGCCTCCGAACTCAGGGGGCGCCACTCCGATAATGGTCAACTCGCGCCGGTTCACGCGCAGCGTCGTTCCCACAGCGTGCGGATCGCTCTGGAAACGTTCGCGCCACAGCCGGTGGCTGATCACCACGACCGCTTGCGCGCCCTGCCTGTCGCCCGACTCTTCGCGGGTGATCACGCGTCCCACAGCCGGTAGCACGCCGAACACTTCGAAGTAAGTGCCCGATACCAGTTCGCCCCACACGCGCTGCGGATTCTCGGCGTCGCCGATCCCGAAGACGCTTTGGTCCCAAACCGCCAGCCCGGAAACCAGTTTCAGGCTGTCGCGATAGTCGCGATGGTCGCGATAAGAGGTGTTGCTGAACTCGCCGTTGGGCAGGACCGTCTCGAAGGAGACCAGCCGCCGGCCGTCGCTGACGCCGGGGAGCGGGTCGAGCAGCATGCGATCGATCCAGGTGAAGACCGTGGTGCTGGCGGCGATCCCCAGCGCCAGAGTGGCCACGGCGACGAAGGCAAAACCAGGCGCGCCGAGCAGTACGCGCAGGCCGAAGCGAAGGTCTTGGTAGAGAGAGCGCATCGAGTCCTGTGCTTGCAACTTCGGTTCCAGCCGTAAGTCTTTGGTCTGCATACCCGGATGGGGACGTGCTGCGCGAAACTACGCACCGGGCTGGGCTAAGATCCAGGGATGAAGAATCTCGC
>CAYPHP010000107.1:0-9022 GCA_964410045.1 uncultured Acidobacteriota bacterium
GGTAGATGAAGAGCCGCTTGTTGAAGATCCAGCGCCAAGGCGGGATGCGAACGACTTCGTGAAAGACCACGGCCTCCTTGGCAAAGCGGCTCAGCCAGCCGCTTTGTTTGATCCTCCAGGCCAGGTCGGTGTCCTCCCCGCCCATCGGCGTTTCCGCATGCGGCGTCAGGTCGGACAGGAATCCTCCTGCCGGATCGAAAGCCTCGCGACGATAGAAGATGTTCGCCGCCTCGTAGAGATACGATTCCTCCTCTACCGTGATGTAGTAGTTGAAAACGCCGTGGGGCACGGAAGGATCGGGGAGGGTCCGTCCCTGAACCAGGCCTACTTTGTCCTCGAAGGCAGCTACGCCTTCACGCAACCACTGGGGCGACGCTTGACAGTCACTGTCCATGAAGGCCAGGAAGCGCCCACGAGCTACTCGAGCGCCTAGATTCCGGGAAGGCCCCGGTCCCTCGGGAGGCTTGGAGTAGCCATGCAACTGGCATCGTGCCGAGGATTGAAGCTCCTTGACGGCCGCCATGTTTCCGTCGTCAGGAGAGCTGTCTACCACGATGACTTCATAAGACGCCGGATCAAGATCTTGCCGCAGCACCGATTCGACCGCATGGCGCAGCATTTCTGGACGCCGGTAGGCGGGGATGATCACCGAAACCGTCAAGTCGAAATGTCTGGCGGGCTCAGGCATGCACGTTGATCTTAAGCAGTTTTGCGCCGGGCTTGCCGTGCGGCGCGGTCCGCGGCGAGTTGGCGGTAGAGTTCTTCAAAGCTCGGCCCGACTACCGACCAGCGATAGGCGCCCGCGCGCGCGCGGCATCGCTCCGGAGTCTCCGCCAAGCGGCTGAGGTCAAGCGCTTCGGCGAGCGCGCACACGAGGCCTTCCACGTTGGAAGGACCGCCATTCTCCATCGGTCCCGGGTCAAACAACTTGCCCACTGGTTCGCCTGCGACAATCTCCGGGATGGCTCCGTGCCGTGTGCCGACCACCGGTGTGCCGGTCGCCAGCGACTCGATCAGCACGATGCCGAAGGGTTCACCGAACGAAGGCAGCACGGAAACCGCCGCTCGTCCGTAGAGAGTCGGCAAATCTTTGGCCAGTCCTTCCCCATGAAATTGCACATCAGCACGATGAGCGGGAGAAACCAGTTCCAACAGTTCCTGGCGGCCGCGCTCGGAAACCGAACTGGCAATCTGCAGAATCGCTTCAGGACGGAGAAGTTTCAAACGGTCAAAGGCCCGCATGAGGAGGCGGCCCCCCTTGCGCGGTTCTTCCACCGCAGCGGTGCAAAGGATCGCCGGGTGGTTGTGATCCCGGGTTCGGGACAGAGGAAAGCGATCCAAATCGACGCCACACGGAATGGGTACAGAGGATCGACCCCAGCGGTCCCGGATATAGTCGCCCACGTACTCACTGACAGCTACAACAGCATCCACGCTGCGCACGGCGCGACCGAATACCGCTCCCCCCAGGCTGGCGGAGCCGCTTTCCGCATAGTGCCACGGCAAGCCGTTTACGGTCAGCACCGCGGGAGTGCCGGTAAAACGGCGGGCCAAGGCCGCCGCGTATCCATCGGTAAATGAGCAACTGTGGACGACGTCGAAGTTCCCGTGAAGCAGCGCCCAGAACGTGGTCAGCAGGAAAGGGTGATGCTCGAAGATGCCCAGCCGGCTCAGGCCAGGATGCCAGAGACGCCGATGATAGCGGATGGTGAAGCCACGATCGTGCACTACTTCCGGGGCGCCTGGCTTGCAAGCCAGCACCGTAACCTCGTGGCCTTGGCTCGATAAGTACAGAGCCAACTCGTCGACGTAGCGCTCCGTCCCCCGGCGGACCCTGGCAAACGTGGTGGGGTGGGTAATCGCGATTCTCATCATGCCTTGCCGGAGCATTCCTGCAACGACTCGCGGTACGCCGACAGGAGTTTGGCTATGTAGCGGTCCCAGGAGAAATTCCCGGCCAAAACAATGTTGCGACTTCCAAGCCGCTCGACTTCCGCTGGATCAGCCCACAAGGAGCGAATGGCTTGCACCATGGAAGGCTGGTCGCCCGGTACCACCCGGACTCCAGCGAACTCCGTTGGAAAGCTGGCCACTATGGCGCAGCCACTAGCCATTCCTTCAGCCAGAGCCAGAGGAAAGCCTTCGCCCCGGGAAGGAAGGAAAAAGATGGCCGCCTTTCCGAAAGAGTCCACGATGAAAGATCGATCCGGGTCAATCACAAATTCTACATTGGGAGGTGACGTTTTGCGAACCGCATCCGGCGGCCCTGGCCAAGTGATGAGACGAAAGGGAATGTCCGGCAAGGCTCGCGCCGTTTCCAAGACGTCGAAGACGCCTTTGCGGGCGTCGAACTTTCCCACGAAGAGGACGAATTTCTCCCTTTGCAGGGCGGGCCGAAGGTCGGCGGGTAGGCCCAGGATGTTGACCTCAGCGCGGGTTGTTTGAATCCCCAACTTCACGGCGTTCCGAAGGTTGTCTTCCGATAGAAACTGGAGCCGTGCGAACCGCCGCGTGAGGAGAAACTTTTCCCAGAGGATTCGCGCGCGCCCCCAGAAGGCGCCGTGCGTTTCCGTCCAAACGTCTTGGACAATCCCGAGGAAGGTGCACACCACCGGCTTGCCGAGCCAGCGGCCCGCCCAAAGTGAGGGAAGACAGGCATGGTAGTTGAAGGTGTGAATCAGATGTACATCGCGGGCTTGGGCAATGATCTGGGGCACCGCCAGGTTGAAGGCGTAGCGATGGATCGGAAGACGGATGGTGGGCACGCCTTCAAATTCCGTCAGAGACGGGTCTCCTGTGGTGAGGACGGTTACGGCTACCCGGCTGCGGATCAAATGGCGGGCGATGTCCAGCACGAAGCGCTCTCCCCCACCCCCGAAATCGGGCGCAAACCGCTCGTGGGTCAGCAAGACCTTAAGGCCAGCGCCGTCAGCTTCGTTCAGTTTCTGATCCGCTTCGCTCATGCCTGTCTCACGCACCCTTGGAAGATCCTCCTGCCAGGATCTGGCGCCGGATTCGAGCGACGGTGTCGGTCAATCCATACTGCCGAACGAAAGCGGCCGTTCGAAAAATTCCGTACGTGGCGGAAACCAAGAGGTTCCCTTGGTCCGATAGCCCGCCGGACGGGAAGAGTTCTCCGGACGGTGGATCGGGAAGGTTAGCCACTTCCTGAGCAAAGGCGAAGTAGCGTCGTGCTGCCTGTTCGAGGCCTAACTCGGCGACGGCATATTTCCGGGAGGCCTGGCCCATCCCCGCGACATGGTTCGGGTCATCGATCAACGAGGTCAAGACCGTGGCCAGGGTCTTAGCTTCCCCTGCTCCGACAGGGACCTTGACCGCACAAGCGTCGGGCAGTTCGAGAAACGTCCCTTGGGCGCTGACCACCAGCGCCTTACCCGCTGCCAGCGCGCGCATCAGGCTGGCCGAGGTCTCTCCGCCGGAGGGATAGCGCACGTCCGCCACCAAATCGGCCAAGCTGATGAACTCGCGATAGAACTGAGGAGAAATCCAGCCAGGGACCAAAACCGCACCTTTCAGCGCGGGATCCTCCAGCATCCGGCGGGAGCCGGACTTGAGGCCGCTCGCGGCGCACCACGCGCGTGGCCTCCAGCAGCAAATCGAGGCGCTTGTTGTACGCCGGGCTGTTGATCGAGGCGATCACAAACTCGTTTTCCGCAAAGCCGTGGCGGGAACGCAGCTCAGAGCGTGACTGCGGAAGCAAGTCCAGTGGCACACCCATCGAGATTGTCCGCACGAGTTTCTCCGGAAAGTCACTGTGGACCCGCTGCGCGGCATACTCGCTGTGGACGGCAATCCCTTTGCTGCAGGCGATCAGCGGACCGGCCAGCGACAGAGTGAATGGGTCCACCGCACTGAAGAGCAGTTTGCGGGCCAGTTCCCGCGCCTGCGCTCCATAGCGGAAGCGCAAGGTCGATTCCAGAGACCGCAGATCGCCACGCATCACCGTCAGGCCGAGCATCAGATACTGCAGACAGTAATCGTGCAGCACCAGTAGCCCCGGCGCCCGAACGACGCAGTCAATCATGTAGCCGTGATGCTCCAGACTGTTACCGACCTGATAGACCGGCAGATCGAAGGACGAGCGAGAACGCCAGAACTGTTCGACTCCAATCACGCGGAAGCGCCGCGTCACCTCGTCGCTGGGTGGAATGGAGCCTGCGACCAGAGTGACTTCGGCCAGCTCCGCAAGAGAAGGCAGCAGTTCCTCGCTGTAGTCGGCAATACCGCTGCGTTGCGGGCTGAAGGGACTGAAGAAAGCCAGGCGGAGTTTGCTCACGGCGCGAGATAGGAGATGACGCCCTCCTCGATGGCTCGGTGGACGGCGCGAGGACTCGGACGGGACAGCCCTAAGTCCCTCTGCGTGCTGCTCACGTCCAACACGATCCTTACCGCCTCTCCCAGGGCCACGGGGCTGTCGAAGTTCACGCTCAGTTTGTGACCGTGCCGCCGTAGAATCCGTCGGACCATCGCCGTGGCTGCTGCATTGCTAGTGCCGGTCCCCGTGCCGACGTTGAAGGCAGCCCAGGTTCCCGGCTTCCAAGGCTGGGTCATCGCGGCACGGATCACTTGCACAACGTAGGCCACAGGTACGTAGTCACGAATCAGACGCCCCTGACCGCGCAACTGTGCCGGAGTCCGACCGCTGGGGTGTCGCAGGGCGTGGTTTACCAGATAGGGAATCAGGCCGCGGCATTGGGTGCCAACAACATTCCCGAAACGCAGGTTGACCGCGACGTTGCCCGTCTTCTTGGTCCAATCGCGGGTAATCAATTCACCGGTGGCCTTGGACATGCCGTAGATACCGACGGGGCGAACCTGGTCCCAGGTCGGCCGGGCGAGTGCACCCGGCGCGGTTCCGTAGACCGCGGAGGATGAAGCAAAGACCAGGAGCTTGGGCCGAAACACTTCGAGTACGTTGAGGGTACCCTGCACGTTGCTGTCCAGCAGATCGTTGTACTGCTCAAAGGGCGTCACCACCTCCGCCTCTGCTGCCAGGTGAAGCACGATGCGGGGGCGAATCTTGGCCGCCACTTTCTGCAACTGCTCCCGCCGGCGAATATCGACGCGAAAGAATTGCAGGCCGGGGATCGTCCCCGGACTGCGGTCCAATCCGCAGATCCTCTGCGCGAGTGCGTCAGTCAAAAGGGAAATGCACAGATGGCGCCCGATGAAGCCGCTGGAGCCGGTCACCAGAATCGTGGCGCGAGCGGCCTGGGATTTAGTTGACGCCGGCATAAAGCTCCTCATAAAGGGGACCCTGCGCCTGGGCTGAGAATTTCTGGGCATGGGCGCGGCAGCGATCGCGGATTCCCTGGCCTTCGGAAAGGGACAGTCCTTCCAGGATCGCTTCCACCAAGCCTTCCTCGTTCTTGGCCTCCGGACCGTCCGAACGCGGGTCGAAGAGCACCCCCACCTGCGGATCCACGAACTCGGGCATGCCTCCATGCCGCGTGACGACCACCGGGGTTCCGGACGCCAGCGACTCGAGCAGCGCTCCCCCGGAAGGCTCGCCCATCGAGGGCAGCACCATAATACTGGCTTCGCGATACAAGCGGGGCAGGTCCTCGCTCTTCCCCAGCCCCAGAATCTCGATGCCGGATCGCACGGAATCCGGCAGGTCACGCAGGATTTCGGTTTGCACCGCCGCGGACATGTGGCCCGACAGGCGCAACAAGGCAGCCGGAACCCGGCTCTTGACCTGGCAAAAGGCCTGCACCAGGATGCGCACTCCCTTGGAGCGGACGTCGAAGTTGGCAACCGACAAAATAGTCGGACGCCCGTCCGGGGGCCCACCGCCCAGAGGCCAGGAGTCAATATCCACCGGCGGTCGAATCACCGCAATCTCGCGCCGGTAGTGCTGGCGAACGAGGTCCCGTACGAAATCACTGCAGGCGATGGGGGCATCGGCCCGGTGGATGGCCTGTTCCAACATCCAGCCTTCCGGGGGCAGCCAGCGATAGCAGGAAACTCCGGGGATGCCGACTCCGTTCAACTGGTAAACGGTCCGGCAGGGCGGCGAGCCGCGAGCGAGAGAGGCCGCCAAAGCATCGCTGTAAAAAAAGCTGTGCACCACGTCCGCCTCCAGATTGCGCAGCGCGCTCCGGCAGGGAAAAAAGAAAGTGTGGGTGGTCTGCAGGCGAAGCAAGGACATTCCCGGAAAGACCAGCGGAGCCTGCAGGATCCGCCGGCCGGCCTCAGTCTCCTCGACGGCGGCCCCGCCCGGCTTGGTGGAGACCGTAACCACCTGGTGGCCGCGACGGGTGAGGTAGCGGCCCAGAATGTCCATATTCCGCTCACTCCCCCGGCGCACATAAGGCCAACAGTACGGATGGGTAAGGACAACCCTGATGCGCTTGCTGGCCTCCATTATCTGCCCGAAGATCGGATCTCCAGAGAGGTGACGGAATGCGGAGGGAATCTGAACTCGAATTCGGAGCCGAGCGCCTTCAACGGCTTCCGCGAGATCTTCACTTCGCCGGGTGCTCCCTGAGCAAACCTCGGATTCGGTTCCGCGGCGGCCTGCTTGGCCCAAGTCACGCCAGGCGCCTTAAACAGTTCCGTTCCGGTATTGGCATCGATGCCGGTTCCTTCCAGCGTCCAGGCCACGCCTTCGGAGGCCGGCCGGAAGCCTTGTAACGAGATCCGTGCGGTCAGTTCCTGGTCGAAGTGCTTGTTGATGCCCATCACGTACAAGGTCCTGCCGTCTTCGCTCCGGCCGGCGACGACGTCCAGATAGGGAACCGCGGTCAGGGCGTCCACCCAGCCAACCGCGCGGCGGTTCGTGTAGGTTGGCCCGCTGGCTGAGGACTCCACCAGGACGTCACCGAAATGCCGCGTGTACATCTGCAAGGCAAAATAAGGAGCCTTCGGGAGATACGTGCCGCGACGCGGACCAATCCAGCCCATCCACAACGAGTCCACGAGTTTGAAGGCGTTGGCGATCTCGACCTGCGGAGTTTCCACGTAAACCTTGAGTGCGGAGGCCACGAAGAGCGCCGATCCGAGTGTCTTGACGTGATCGAGGAACCGGCCGCTGGGCTCCACTTGGAAGTAGGGACCCCATTCAGTGATGGCGATTTTGACCGACCGGGCTCGTGACGGCACCGCGGATTCGATCCTGCGGGCCAGGTCTTGCAGGCTTTCGCGCATGGGAATCGGAGCCGCCAGCATTGCGGCGTAGACGGTGCGCACGTCCCAACCCTTGTCGGCATACAGGGCGGGAGCGTAGCCGTTGTGTACGGATAGAAAATCGATCTCCGCTCCCGCGATCCGCAGCACAGTCTCGGTCCAGTTGGGATAGGCGCGCGGCGCAACCGAGCCGTAGGGAGTGTCGTCGATAGCCCCCAGCTTGATGCTGGGATCCACCGCCCGCATGGCCCGCGCGAACTCCAGAAACTTGCGGGCATACCGGTCCGGCGGCATGGTTGCCGGCCGGGAATGTGGACTGTTGTCGCGCAGATAGGATTCGTTGCCCAGCTCCCAGTACTCCACTCGATCGCGACTGTTGCGCTGATTCACATAGCGCACCCACTCGGCCGCCTCCTCGGGCGTGCCCGTAACGATGTTGACCGTGATCATCAGGCGTCCACCGGCCTGCGACGCGAAAGAGAGCGCTTCGTCGGTACCGAAGGCGTGAACCGATCGCGCACCTCCGGGGGAGTGCTCGGTTTCTTTGCGCCTCTCGCGCGGACCGGTGCCGTCCCTCCAGTGGTAGAAGTCGGCCAAGATGCCTCCCGGAAAGCGAAAGAGGGGGACGTCCAGATCGCGGGTCAGCGTCAGGATCTCGGGCTGCAGTCGACCGTTCTTGGCGTCCCAAATGCCGTTGCCATCCCACATCCATTCCAGGTTTGTTCCGTAGATGGTCCGGGGGATTCTGCGGATCTGGCGATCCGCGCGGACCGTCACGCGCGCCGTCATCGCCGAGCCGGACTCCTGCGGCGCCGTGGCCGCCGGAGCCTCGCTGGGTGGACTGGTGCCCACATAGAGATCGTCGAAATACGCGGCCCCGGAGGTTCCTTCGGCTACGCAGAGCACAACCACATAGAGCGCATCGGGTTTATCTGGAAGGACCAGCATGTCATCGTGAAGAACGGGCCCGCCGGCCGCGGAGCTTTGCCGCACTTCAGCGGAAATGACTCCGCCGTTCCGCATCACCGCGTAAGCGCCGAGCCGGGCCGTCGCGCCGCCTTCGGCGGAGAGCCATCCGGAAAGATAGAGTTTCTTGCCCCGGAATTGGCCGCCGGGGAATCCCTGGCCGACCCCGAACGGATCGTGGGTCAGGTCCCAGGGCGGCGTGTTGCGGGAGTTGGGCGCCAAGCGCAAGCTGAAGCGCCCGCCGTGGCGGTTGGCCTCAACCATGGAAAGCGCTCCCTTGCCCGCCACCTTGCTCTCGAACGTCCAACCGGCGGGGCCTGGTCCGCCGGGTTCCTCGAAGCCCGGATTTTTAAGAATATTTCCGGGGCCGCTCTGCGCCAAGCCGAAATAGATGCGGCCCAGAACCACGAACAGCACGCCGAGCGTCGCCACGACGAGCCACAGCCGTCGGCGGGACCGCGCAAAAAAATTGCTAGACATGGGTTAGTTCCTCCCGTTGCCGCTCAGCACCGGCGGGCGCCTGAACCAAGGCCGGAGGCGCCAGGACGACGGCGTTGTTGAGCAGGGCAACCACGAAGGCTCCGGTGTACAGAATCGGATCCACAAAGAACGTGTAGTCGATGGCTTGATGGGCCAGCACGCCGGCGAAGCCAATCACCAGCCCGAAGACCGCCGCCCGGCGGTGTCCGCTGGTGATGGCGATGGCTCGCCAGCCGGCTCGAGCTACACCCGCCAGATAAATCAAGAAGCCGGCCAGACCGATCACGCCAGTTTCAGCCAGGACGAACAGGAAACCGTTCTGGGGAGCGGCCACAAAGCGCACGTTGGTCATGACGGCCAGAGGCTCGTACTTTTCCATCCACACCAGGTCGGGCTCGTAAATCAGAAAGTAGTGTCGATAGTTGTT
>CAYPHP010000108.1:0-8996 GCA_964410045.1 uncultured Acidobacteriota bacterium
CTGGCCATGATCGCGTTCGCCTCGTTCGTTCTCGACCTGAACATGCTGGGCCAGACCTTCAACCTCACGCCTTCGCCGATGGCCCTGCTGGTTTGGGGGCTGTTTGCCCTGGCCCTGGCTTATCACTACGGGCTGACCCTGCTGCTCACGGCCGGCTTGGTCTGCATGACCGCGTTTGGCGGCGCCGCGATGTTCATGCTGGAAGGCTACTATTGGCCTGACTTCCTGGAGCGTCCGGAAAACTTGATCGTGGTCGGCGCCGTGCTGTTCGCCCTGCCTCGATTCATCCGGCACGATCGCCAGCCATCTTTCCCCGATATCTACCGGACGATCGGCTTGCTGGCGATCTTCCTGCCGGTGGTCGTGCTTTCCGAGTCGGGACGCATCAGCTTCCTGACCTGGAGCCCGGTTCTCGTGGAGAAGCTGTACCAGTTTGTCGGGCTGCTCGGATCTGGCGCGGTGATCTGGATCGGCATTCGGCAGCGTTGGAGCCACGTGGTGAACATCGGCTCGCTGTTCTTCGCGGTGTTCCTTTTCATGAGGCTGTCACACTGGTTGTGGGATGCCGTACCTAAATACCTCTTCTTCCTGCTGGTCGGGATCGTCGCGCTGCTGTTCGGCACCCTTTTCCGGCTGACGCGGAAACGCTTGGGAGGCCAAACCATATGAAGATCCGATTGAATGGATTGCGGGTCGCCGTGCTGCTGGTACTGTTGGTCAACGGCTTCGTTCTGGTGCAGTTCGCCAGGAACCGTGCCGCTGCCCCGGTGGCCGAATTCGAGCTGACCGACCGCGAGTTGCGCATGGTGGGCTATGGCGAGGACAACAGCGGCGTCATCCTGTGGCTCACATTTCAGAATGACCGGCACGTTTATTCTTCAGAACTTAGCCGCAAGACCTACTTAGCCCTGGAATACGATGGTCCTGCCTTTCGCGAATGGCAAGATCGGCAACCGGTGCGTCACGGCCAGCCTGCGCCGTCCTTGGACCAAATCAGCCGGCTGGTCTTGCTTGACGTGGGACCCGATGCGACCGCTCTGCGCAAGAGGTATCCCGACGCCCGGAAGGTAATCATTCTTTCCGGGGCAGCCCGAGGTAACGAACGATCCTTCGCGCGCCTGCAGGTCAACACCATCCACGTGCCGCTGCCGCATAGCGGCGCGCTCAAAGGGGCCACGCATTACCGCGTGCGGCTGCGGCAAGGACCATCGCTCGAAATTTGGATCGCGGAGGTGCAGCGCATTATAGGATGAGCGGGTGACTCCCGTCGCGCCGATCAACGTAGTGCCGTTGTTTCCGGAACTGCACCAGCAACTCGTCGAGTTGCTGCGCGGGCTGCCTGCCAATGCCTGGAAGCGACGCACGGCAGCTCGTAAGTGGCAGGTACGCGATGTGGCTGCTCACCTGCTCGACACGCAGGTCCGTGTGCTCTCCGCGCGCCGCGACGGAGTCGCGCCGCCTCGCCCACGCCGAGCCATCACCGGATACCCGGACCTGGTGAAATATCTCAACCGTTTGAACGCCGAGTGGGTCAAAGCCGCCCGGCGCATCGGGCCGCTGGTGTTGATCGAGTTTCTGGAAATTACCGGACCACAAGTCGCCGCTTACTTTGCGAGCCTGGATCCGAACGCGCCCGCGCGTTTCGGGGTGGCTTGGGCAGGCGAGGAAGTCTCCCCCACCTGGTTCGACATCGCGCGCGAGTACACGGAGCATTGGCATCACCAGCAGCAGATCCGCGACGCGGTGGGTGCGCCGCCCCTGACGGCGAGAAAATGGCTGTACCCGATGCTGGATACTTCGGTGCGGGCGCTGCCGCATGCCTACCGCAACATCGACGCTGCGCCCGACGCCGCCGTGGTGCTCGAGATCACCGGCGAGGCTGGCGGCGTGTGGTCCATGCTGCGCGGCGCATCGGGCTGGGAGTTGTTCCAGGGAGAAGCCGAGCACGCCGCCGCGCGGATTTCGACTGACGCCGATTCCGCATGGCGGCTCTTCTTCCATCAGTTCCCGCTCATCGAGGCGGAGGGCCGCGTCACAATCACCGGCGATCGTTTGCTGGGGGAGAACATCTTTCACACCCGCGCGGTGATGGTTTGAGTCCCGCCCCGGCCCTCAACCGCACCATCGGCATCTGGCAGGCCGCGGCCCTGGTGGCCGGCATCATGATCGGCGCGTCCATCTTCGTGCAACCCGCGGAGATCGCCCGCCACGTACACGGGGTGCCCGCGGTGCTGGCGGTGTGGCTGCTATGTGGCGCGATTTCGTTTTGCGGGGCACTGGTTTGCGCCGAACTCGCTTCCGCCTTTCCGCACACAGGCGGTGTTTATGTGTTTCTCAAGGAGACGCTTTCACCGGCGCTGGGATTCCTGTGGGGCTGGGGCATGTTCTGGGTGATGCACTCGGGCATCATCGCCGCCAGTGCGGTGATCTTCGGCCGCTACGTGGCTTACTTCGTCCCGCTCGGCGACACCGGGATCCGCGTTGTGGCGGTGGCCGCCATCCTGCTGATCTCGACGGTGAATTTCTTCGGCGTCCGGCAGGGCGGCGCGCTCCAGGCCGCGGTCACCGGAGCCAAGCTGCTGGCGATCGCCGTCTTACTGGCCCTGTTTCTCGTCGCTCCGGGCGGCAACCCGGCTCCTTCGACCGAACCGGCGGAACTGCCGGGCTTCCGATCTTTCGTGCTGGCGCTGAGCGCCGGACTGTTCACGTACGGTGGATGGCACATGGTCACCTACTCGGCGGGCGAGACGCGCGATCCGGAGCGGACCATCCCGCGCGCGCTGATGATCGGCACGCTGGTGGTTACTGTCGTCTACTTCGCGCTGAACGCCGCGTACATGTCGGTGCTCCCGGCGGACCGTCTGGTCGCTTCGACGCGCGTGGCCGCGGATGCGGCCAGCGAATTGCTTGGCCCGCGCGCCGCTGCCGCGGTCTCGCTGCTGGTGCTGGTCTCAGCCGTGGGCGTGCTGAACGGCGTGATCCTGGCCGGTCCGCGAGGATATTTGGCCATGGCTCGCGACGGCCTGCTGTTCTCCTGGATGGGCGCGGTCCATCCGCACTTTCACACCCCACACATCGCCCTGATCGTTCAGGCCGTATGGGCTTCCGTGCTGGTGGCCACCGGAACCTATCGCGCTTTGTTCACGCGGGTGATCTACACGGAGTGGTTGTTCTTCGCGCTGATGGCCGTTGGCTTGTTCCGCATGCGCCGCCGGCCGGACTATCAACCGCGCTACCGGGCCTGGGGCTATCCGGTTGTTCCGCTGATTTTTGTACTGGCGTCGCTGGCGGTAGTGGCCAACCAGATCGTCGCCGATCCTCGCGAATCCGCGTTCGGCCTGTTCTTGGTTTTGATAGGCTGGCCTGTCTATCACTTTTGGGCAAGACGGAGGCCCAGCGTTGCCGACAATTGATTTTCACAACCATTACTACCCACCGGCTTACTTGGACGCGCTACGCGCCGGACCCAGCACGGTTCGCTTGACCACCGACGCGGACGGCAATCCTTGGCTGCATTACCCCGGCGATTACAACGTGGCGGTCCGCGGCCATCGCGACATTGACTATCGGGAGCAGGTCTTGAAGGACCACGGCGTGGACACCCAGGTGATCACCCTGACCACGCCGGGTACGCACGTCGAAACGCCAGCCACCGCCGTGAAGCTGGCCAGCCTGGTGAACGACGCGCTGGCCGCAGTGGTCAGTTCGAAGGGTGGACGGTTTGCCGCACTGGCCACGCTGCCGCTCAACGATCCCGCTGCATCGGTCAAGGAACTGGACCGCGCCTGCAAGCAACTGCATCTCCCCGGCGCGATGCTCTTCAGCAACGTGAATGGCGTGGCGCTGGCCGACCAGCGTTTCTGGCCTCTCTATGAAGCAGCTAGCGACCTGGGCGCGATCCTGTACATTCATCCCACGCATCCCGTCGGCGTCGAAAGCATGCTCGAGTACTGGCTGATGCCCCTGGTGGGTTTCTTGTTTGACACCACGCTGGCCGCCGCGCACCTGGTTTTTGCCGGAGTGCCCGAGCGTTATCCCGGGATCCGTTGGGTGTTGTGCCATCTTGGCGGGACCATCCCCTACCTGGCGGAGCGCTTGGACCGCGGCTTCGAAGCCTTCGAGGATTGCCGCAAGCAGATCGCGCGACGCCCGACCGAATATCTGAAGCAGTTTTACTACGACACGGTGAACTTTGATGTACGCGCCCTGCAATTGGCGATAGACTTTGCCGGGGCGGATCACATCCTCGCGGGCAGCGACTATCCGCACCAGATCGGCAGTATCCCGAAGATGCTCGAAAGCCTCCGGAAGTTGAACGTTTCAGAGCAGGATCGCGCTGCGATCGCCGGAGGAAACGCCGCGCGACTGCTGGGAATCTAAGCAAGTGAGGAGGAACGATGAAGGCCATCATCCTGATTCTCGCGATGTCTGTGAGCGTCGCCGCACAGGCCAAGAAGAAGGCCGAACCCGACACGGTGATTCTCAAAGAAGCGCCGATCGGCGGCGTGAAGCTGCTGCACAAAGCGCACGTGGAGTATGCGGCAAAGAAGTGTGAGACCTGCCATCACGCGTCCAAGCCCGAGAAGGCCAACACCGCGCCGCAACAAGCCTGCCGCGACTGCCACACTAAGACCGCCGCGGCCCCGATGAAGACCAAGCTTCAGGCCGCCTTCCACAATCCAACGGCGCAGGCCGGCAATTGCATCGCCTGCCACAAGACCGAGAACGCCAAGGGCAAGAAGGCTCCAGTGAAGTGCGCGGAGTGCCACAAGAAGGCAAACGTTTGATCGCTCGGCGGTGAGCCGATCAGCTCCGGCCGAGTTCCCTGAGGGTTCGCTTCAGAATCGGCAAGACGGCCCGGTCCTTCTCGCCGCCGAGTTGCTCTTTCACTTCGAGCAGTTTGGCCAGCCGCGGCCGATTCGCCAGCAGTCGGTGTTCGACCTCGGTAGTCGCAATAGTCCCAGGGCATCCGTTCTTGGAGATCGCTCACAAAACCCCCATTCCTCAACAAACTCGGGCCGAGCGTGGACAGGAGCCTGTCCCTGGCTTTTTTTCCGCGGCCTCTCCGCGGTGCGCAACGAATAAGACCTGCGGTTCTCCAGAGGAGGCGGTAGGATAAGAAACGATGCCTCTTCTGGGCATGAGACTCCCGATCCTCACCGCTCTGCTTGTGGTTTCGTGGTGCAGTGGGCAGTCGTCTGCGCCGATCCACACGCTGTCAGGCAGGCTCGTAGATCCCAGCCAGACCCAGGTTTCCGGAGTCTCCGTGCTGCTGGTTTCTTCCGCGGGAACGCGAGAGTCCATCACCGGATCGAACGGGGAATTTCGCTTCGACGGTCTTTCGGCGGGCAGCTACGAGATCCGCGTGAATCTGGCCGGCTTCGAGCCCATCCGGCAAAGTGTCCGCGTCGGACCGCGTGCCACGCCGCAATTGGTCCTTCGATTAGCGCTGGCCAAGCTGCAGCAGGAACTCACCGTCGCCGAGCAACAGTTCCAGACGTCGACGGAAGCTGCGAAGAACGCTGATTCGATCTCCGTGGAGCGCGGGCTTCTCGACTCGCTCCCGATTCTGGACATGAACTACCTGAGCGCATTAGCCCGCTTCCTCGATCCGGGAACTCCCGGCGGGGCCGGCGTCTCGCTGGTTGTGGACGGCATGGAGATGCGCAATGTCGGCGTGACCGCATCGGCCATTCAGGAAATCCGCATCAACAACAACCCGTACACCGCGGAATACCCTCGCTGGAGCCGCCGCCGCATTGAGGTAATCACCAAGTCCGCCACCGACCGCTATCACGGCACATTCAACTTCCTGTTTCGCGATCACCGCATGAACGCGCGGGACGCCTTGGCCGCGGTGCGTCCCCAGGAACAGCGACGGATCTTCGAGGGCAGCCTGTTCGGTCCGGTAGGCGGCGGGAAGAAAGCGTCGTTCCTGCTGGCCGGAGCGCGCGAGGAGGAGGACTTCCTGGCGGTGGTCTTTGCCCGCGGTCCGCAGGGGCCGATCACTGAGAATGCTCCCACGCCACAGGTGAATACGTTCCTCTCCGGCCGCTTGAGCTGGCAGCCCAGCGACCGCCTGGGAATGTTCTTCCAGCAAAACTTTCAGGACCGCTGGCAGGAGAACGCCGGAGTCGGCGGCACCACGCTCCAGGAGGCCGGAACTCAGAACCGCTTTCGAGAGGACGAGTTCATCTTCAACCATCGCTACGTTTTCTCACCCAAGCTGCTTTCGCAGTTCCGGATTCTGGTGGGCCGTTATTGGCAGCCCAACCGATCGAACCAGCCGACAGCCCGCGTCGTCGTGACCGACGCGTTCACCGGCGGAGGCGCGCAAGCCGACCGCCTGACCACGGAATTCCATACATCCATCACCTGGCTGATGACGCAGTCGGCGGGCCGGCACACGATGAAATATGGCATCAACATCCCGGACTGGAGCCGCCGTGGTCTGGTGGATCGCACCAACGAGATTGGGACGCTCTACTATGCCTCGTTGACCGACTTCGCCGCGTCGCGCCCTTTCGCCGCTTTGGCTCAGCGCGGCAATCCTAAAGTCATCTTCATCGAGAAGAACGTCGGCGGCTTTTTTCAGGACGAATGGCAAGTGCGGACGAATCTTTCGTTGTCACTGGGCCTGCGTTACGACTGGCAGAATCACTTCGGCGACCGCAACAACCTGGCCCCGCGGCTGGCTCTGGCCTGGTCGCCGCGGGGAGTCAAGAACTTCGTTCTGCGCGCCGGCGCCGGACTCTTCTTTGACCGCTCCGGGCCCGGTCCGGTTTGGGACGTGTTGCGTTTCAATGGAGTCCAGTTGCGGCGCTACTTGTTGTCCGGCTCGGGTTTTCCTGATTTGTCCCGTCCCCTGCCCTCCGGCCTGCCCACCAGCGTGAATCGATTGGAACCAGGGATCGGACTGCCGGCAGCTCTGCAATTCAGCGCTGGATTCGAGCAGCAGTTGGCCCGCAGGACCACTCTGGCGGTCAACTACGTGGGGCTGCGCGCGACGCAGCAACTCCGGTCGCGCGATGCCAATGCGCCGGTTCCGCCGTCCTTCGCGGCCCGTCCCGACCCGGCGCTGAATGCGTTGCGGATGATCGAATCCGCCGGGCGCGTCCAGGGCGATTCTCTGGAGGTTACTTTGCGAGGCCAGCTCGTGCCCAAAGTGAATGGAACGGCGCAGTACGTTTTCGGCCGCACGTATTCAAACACTGGCGGCGTGAACTGGTATCCCGCCAATAGTTTCGCTCCAGCCGGAGAATGGGGACGCGCCGACGGTGACCGCCGCCATCAGTTCAACGTACTGGCCACCGCTGCTTTGCATCGCTGGGCCAACTTCGGTCTGTCGATTTCGCTGCAGTCCGGCCCGCCGTTCAACATCAGCACCGGCCGTGACGAGAACGGCGACGGCTTGGCCCTCGACCGGCCTTCGGGAGTCGCCAGGAACACCGGGAACGCATCCGGCTTCGCCGGCGTTGACCTGCGCTGGTACCGCGAGTTTCGCCTTCGCCCCTCGCAGAAGGAAAAGAGCCCCTCCGTCACGCTCTCCCTGGACGCCTTCAACCTCTTCAATCGCGTGAACTACGGAAACTTTGTGGGCGCACTCACGTCGCCGTTTTACGGACAGGCCGTATCCACGCAGCCGCCGCGGCGCCTGCAAACTGCTTTTCGATTTCAGTTCTAGAATCGTCCGTATTCTCACCCCAGGACCATTGGGGAAGGCCCAAAGTACTGCAAGGCCCGAGGCGGCGGGTGGTAGCATCTTTTTGTTGCAACGGTGGTAGGGGCGGGGCACGTGCGACACGGGCTTCCTTGATGAACAGGGAGGCTTGCGGCCAAACACGGGAGGTCGAGATGGGCGCCCCCCTGCGCGTCTTGATCGTTGAGGACTCCGAGGACGATACCCAACTTCTGGTGCGCGAACTGAAGCGCGGCGGCTACGAGGTCGCCTACCAACGAGTGGCCACCTTGGACCGTATGCATGACGCCCTGTCGGCGCACTGGGACCTGATCATCACTGATTACTCCATGCCCGGCTTCAACGGGCTTTCCGCCTTGAGCGCCGTCCGGGATCGCGGGCTGGAGACGCCCTTTCTATTCGTTTCCGGCACGATCGGAGAGGAAACCGCCGTGACGGCCATGAAGCTCGGCGCGCAAGACTACATCATGAAGAGCAACCTGGCCCGGCTGCTCCCGGCCATTGCGCGGGAACTGGCCGACGCCGAGGTGCGCCGCGACAGCAGGCGTCTGGAGCAGCAGGTCCGGCAGCTTCAGAAATTCGAGGCCATTGGACGGCTGGCCGGCGGCATTGCCCATGACTTCAACAACGTGCTGGGAGCGATTCTCGGATGGGCCGAGTTGGGGGAGTCGCAAGCCGGCAGGGCGCCCGCAGCACAGTTGCCGTTCCGGCGCATTCGTGAGCAGGCCCAGCACGCAGCCGGTCTAACTCGTCAACTGCTGGCCTTCGCCCGGCGCCAGATCCTGGAGCCGCGCAACGTCAACCTCAACGAGGTGGTCCGGCAGACGACCAGCCTGCTCCAGAACGTCATCGGAGAAAAGATCGAAGTGGTCACCGGACTGGCGCCCGAACTGGCGGTCACCCGGGCCGACCCCACGCAGATCGAGCAGGTCTTGATGAACCTTTGCCTGAATGCTCGCGACTCCATGCCCGATGGCGGCCGTTTGGAAATTCGAACCAGCGAAATCGAGTTTGATGAGGACTTTTGCAGGCATCACGCCTACATGCGTCCGGGACGTTATGTTCTGCTCAGTGTTTCCGATACGGGAACGGGCATGGATGCGGCGACCGCGGACCGCGTCTTCGAGCCGTTCTTCACTACGAAGTCGAAGGGCAAAGGCACTGGACTCGGGCTGGCCACGACTTACGGCATCGTCAAACAGCACAACGGATTCATCGACGTGGAAAGCGCGCTGGGACGCGGATCCCTTTTCCGCGTCTACCTGCCGATCGGCGCCGGCCTGGCCGACCCCAGGAC
>CAYPHP010000109.1:0-8981 GCA_964410045.1 uncultured Acidobacteriota bacterium
AACGCCACCGGTCTGAAGGGCATCGCCATCTACGTGCTGGTTTACGCCTTCATGAACCTGGGGGCTTTCACCGTGCTGGTGGCGCTGCGCCGCAAGGACATTATCGGCGACGAGATCGAGGATCTCTCCGGGCTGTTCTTCCGGGCCCCCGGCGCGGCCATCATGATGCTGATCTTCCTGCTCTCGCTGGCCGGCATTCCTCCCACCGCTGGCTTCGTGGGCAAGTACTTCATCTTCCTCTCGCTGATTGAGGCCAAGATGTACTGGCTGGCGGTGGTGGCGGTGCTCTACGTGGCCATCGCCCTCTACTACTACTTCCGGATGGTGGTGATGATGTTCATGCGCGAATCCGCCGACGAGGAAGGCCTGACCCTTTCTCCCGGCGTGCGCATCGCCCTGGGCATCACCGTGGCCGCCACGCTGCTGATCGGCGTCTATCCGGAACCGGTGATCCAGCTCGCCAGCGGTGCGATCCTTCTGAAGTAGTTCCCGGCGGTCTGAATGCCTCGTTGGTTACTCGCGCGGATCCGCTACTTGGCTCTCGCCGTGGGAACGATCGCACTCGGCTTGGCTGTGCATTGGCGTGGCGGCGCCCTGTCGCCAGACGTGCGAGACATCCTCGGCGACGCACTGTGGGCGGCGATGGTGGTGTGGTTGATCGCGGCGGTCGCGCCGGCAATCCGTCTTCCATGGCGTGCGGCAGCGGCGCTGGGAGTCAGTTACGCCGTCGAATTCAGCCAGTTGTTTCGCTTCCCAGCGCTCGACGCGCTCCGCCGGACGACTGCGGGACACCTGGTGCTCGGGAGCGGATTCGACCCCCGCGATTTTGCCTCCTACGCCGTCGGAGTGCTCGCCGCGGTGCTCCTCGAACGGTCCATCGATGGTATCCGCCGTGCTTCCGGACCGGGCAGTGTTATCCTCCTGAAGGTGTGAGTGCGCCCGAAAAACCGCATAAGAAGTTCCAGGAAGCGAACCGCTACATGGAGATCGGGATGGCCTTTCCGGCCGGACTGGTGGCGGGTCTGCTGGTGGGGTACGGCCTGGACCGGCTCTTCGGGACGGATTTCTGGTATCTGGTATGCATGCTGCTGGGACTGGCCGGAGCGTTCGTGCAACTCCTGAGGTTGCTCAAAAAGTGAGCTGGGTGGACCAGGCCTTCCGGCGGATCTACATCGGCATGGCCGTGATCGGCGGCGCGGGAACGCTGGTCCTGCTGTTCTGGCAGGGCTGGCGATGGGGGTTGGGCTTTGCGTGCGGCGCGGCGGTTTCCGCGCTCAACTTCCACTGGCTGAAAGGCGCGGTGGACGTGCTGGTGGCGAAGTTCGTGGCCCCATCCCCCGACACCCGGCACCCGAAACCCGCGGCCGCCGTCGCGCGCTTCGTCCTCCGCTATGGGTTGCTGGGGCTGGCCGCCTATGCTATCTTTGCTACTTCTCTGGTGAGTGTGAACGGGTTTTTGGCTGGCCTGTTTGTCTTCGTGGCCGCCGTGATGGTGGAGATGATCGTCCAACTGAGCCGAGGCTGATGGAACACGAAATCTGGATCACTAAGCTGTTCAACGACCTGATGGGTCCGGCGGTGGGCTCGATGCTGGTGAGCTGGGGCATCCACGTAGAGCACCCCGACAAGCCCTTCACTAACTACGTCTCCATGGAGATCCTGGTTGCGCTGTTGATCGTTGCGCTGTTCCTGTATCTGCGCACCCAGCTTTCCGTGGACAAGCCCGGAAAGCTCCAGCATTTCTTCGAGCTGTTCTACGACTTCACCAAGGGCCAGGCCGAGGAGCAGTGCGGACACCATCACGGGCACAAGTTCGTTCCCGTGGTGATGACCATCGGCGTGTTCATCCTGTTCTGCAACCTGATCGGACTGGTTCCCGGCTTCGAGTCGCCGACCATGTTCATCTACGTGACCTTGGGCTGCGCGATTTTCGCCTTCTGCTATTACAACTTTGAGGGCATGCGCATCCAGGGGCCGGTGAAGTACCTGAAGCATTTTGCCGGACCGATCTGGTGGCTCTCGCCGCTGATGTTCCCCATTGAGATCATCAGCAACCTGGGGCGTAACCTCTCGCTCAGCGTCCGTCTTTACGCCAACATGTACGCCGGCGAGCAGGTGTTCCTGGTCTTCCTGGGCTTGGTGCCGTTGGGCATCCCCATGATCTTTATCGGTCTGCACGTGTTTGTGGCGTTTCTGCAGACCTACATTTTTATGCTGTTGACGCTGATCTATCTGGGCGGCGCCACGCATACGGAGCATTAGGCTGTAGGCCCTAGGCTGTAGGCTGTAGGTTCGGATCGGGCCTACAGTCTACAGCCTACGGTCTACAGTCTAGCGAGGCCTTACAGTGTGAGCCCGGCGGTAAGAGGATGTCCGGGAACCACCTCCTGGGGCCACTTCATACGAGGAGCAAAGAGCATGAGAAAGCTGTTGACGTTCGTATTTCTGGCCATCGTGCTGACCACGGTGGCGACTCCCGCGTTCGCCCAAGGGGGCGGCACCGGCCCCAGCGATAAGGCTTGGCTGTATATCGCCGCGGGCTTCTCCATGGCCATCGCATCGGCGGTCTGCGGCTTGGCGCAAGCCAAGGCCACGGCGGCGGCTTGCGAAGGCATGGCCCGCAACCCCGGCGCTGCCGACGCCATCCGCTTCGCACTCATCCTGGGTCTGGCGCTGATCGAATCGTTGGCGCTGTACACCCTGGTGATCGTGTTCGTGAAGGTCGCGTAAGTTTTGACCGCGGGGCAGGCCGAAGGGCCTGCCCCGTTTCCTGACTCACGGACGGATTTCCACTCTCGTGCCGACCGGCACGAGTCTCCAGATCTCTTCGATTTCTTGGTTGGTCACGGCGATGCATCCGTCGGTCCAGTCGGTCTGCCGGTGCGCCGCCCCGACGGAGGCGTAGGCCGGCGGCAGTCCGTGGATCATGATCTGCCCGCCAGGATTCACGCCCAGCCTTCTCGCTCGGGCACGGTCCTCGGCATTGGGGTAGGAAACGTGGAGGCCCAGATGAAACCGGCTCCGTGGGTTCCTGGAGTCGATGGTGTACCGCCCTTCCGGAGTCTTCCGGTCGCCCTGCTGGATCTTGGGGCCAACGGGCTGCCCGCCGAGCGCGACCTGGTAGGTCTTCACGACCTTGCCCCTGGCCAGCAGAGTCATTGTCCGCGTGGACTTGATCACCAGGATGCTGTCGACGCGGTCAGCGGCGGACAGGGAACCGCAGATGAACACCGATAGACACAGATACCGGAGCATCCGCTAATTCTACGCGGCTTAAGCGGCCAGGATCTTCTCGACTTCCTCGTGGTCGGTGTCGGAAACCAGCGGGATGCCGCTGATCTCGGACGCGCGTGGCGTGAGCGCGGCGATGTCGTCGCGGGTGATGTACTGGAGCCCGAACTTACGGGCGCCGCACATCAGTTGGCGCAGGCCCTGGGCCACCCGCTGATAGTAGGTGTAGTAACCGATGGCGCCGGTGGGCAGCTTCGCGAAGCGGTCCTTGAATCGCTCGCGCAGCTCGGGCGCGGTCACAAAGACCTCGTCGGTGGTGGTGCCGAAGCGCTCCACGTAAACCGGCAGGTTGCTTTCCTGGATGTGCTTGCCCAAGGTCTTGCCGACCATGGCCGCAGCCAGCGGGCCGCGGGCCCAGGCGATCATCTTGACGTAGGGCGCGGCCAGTGCGAAGCCCTTGAAGGCCTGATCTTCGAAGGTGAATCCGCCGGCCAGGGCGATGGGCGGAATGTAGCGGCCTTTCTTGGCCAACGTCTCGCAGTACTGGAAGAGCAGGGAGTGAAGCTCGATGCCGGGAACGCCCCACTCGTTCATCATCCGCCAGGGGCTCATGCCGGTGCCGCCGCCGGCGGCGTCCACCGTCAACAGGTCGATGCCGGCCTCCGAACTCCAGGCCAGTGCGCGGGCCAGGTCGGCAGGCCGGTAGGCGCCCGTCTTCAAGAAGACCTGCTTGGCGCCCAGCTTGCGCAGTTCTTCCACCCGCTTCACGAAGGCGTCGTGCTGGGCCATCCCGATCCGTGAATGGCGCTCGAACTCGCGGAAGTTGCCTTTGCGGAAGGCTTCCTGAATCATCGGATCTTCCGGATCGGGCAGGACCACGTAGCCGCGCTTCTTGAGCAGGATCGCCTTTTCCAGGCTGCGCAGCTTGACCTCACCGCCGATGTCCTTGGCGCCCTGGCCCCACTTCAGTTCCACCGAGGTCACGCCGAGTTGCTTAATGGCGTACTCATGGACCTGCGAACGGGTGTCCTCGACGTTGGTCTGCACGATGATGTCGCCGTAGCCGTCCTCCTGCCACTCGCGGAAGCACTGCACGCGCCATTCCAGTTCCTTGCTGGAGAGGACCGTGCCGTCGGCGGCATAGCGCGAATCGGGGTCCATGCCGCACACGTTCTCACCGACGGTCAAGCAAGTGCCGGTGATAGCCGCGCCGGCCGCCAGACTCTCCCAATTGTTCTTGGCGATGTTCGTGGAGCCCAAGCCGGCCAGGATGAACGGCAGCTTTGACTTCAAACGCGGCTCATGCCCCCACTCGACTTCCAGGTTCACATTGGGGAAGAGCGCCTTGTTGCTGTCAGGCTCGATGCCCCAAGCACCCGAGGCGCGTCCCAGGATGGTGAAGTGGGACAGGTCCACCGGATAGTTCTTGGCGGAGGCCGTGGTGATGATGCCGAACGGCTGAGGATAGATCATCTCCGGCCCGCGGTAGGCGGACTTGCCGATTTCGCACATGCCGATGCAGCCATCGACGCACGTGGTACACATCCCGCTAAAGGGGCTGATGGAGTCCTCGGTGCGGTTCTTGGTTAATGTGGCCGCGGAGGCATTCAGGCGTGAAAGGGACATGGCGGTTCTCCTCTATTTGGGAACTGCTTCGGGCCGGTGGCCCAATGAAACCAGGTCTTGACGCAATGGCCCGGCCGACTCGCAGGCCAGGCACGGATCCAGGAAACACATCGCGTGGTCGTGATACTCCAGGCAGGACGGCGCGAAGTTCAAGCAGCCGCTGCACAGCGTGCCTTCCGCCTGCGGACCGGCGCAGCGCAGCTCGCATACCGGGCAGACGTACATGCAAGCTCCACAGGTGCGGCAGACGTCCGACTCGGCGTTGAACGGGCTCATCACCTTGCGTTTCGAGCCGCGGAAGGCGAAGCCGATGGCGCCGGCCATCATCTGTTCCGCGCAAATGCGGACGCACTTGCCGCACTGGATGCACAACTCGTGCTTGGCCTCCAGGCGGACCTCGCGCACACCGTAGCGGCTGGCCAGGTCCTGGATGGTCTTGGACTGCGGGCTGGTGGCCACGTAAAGCTCCAGCAGCAGCTTGCGAGCCCGCTCCACCCGCGCCGAGTGCGTCTGGACCTGCATGCCGTCGACGGCCTGCAGCGTACAGGCGGCCTGCAGCGGCCGGTTGGGAGCGGTTTCCACCACGCACAGACGGCAGGCCCCGTAGGGAGTCAATCCGTCCTCGTGGCACAGCGTGGGGATCGGCAGGCCGTAGAACTGGCAGGCCTCCAGCACGCTGGTTCCTCGTTCCACTTCGATTGCGATGCCGTTGATTGTTAGCTTGGGCATGGTCAGACCACCAGAACCGCTTTCGGTTGGCAAACTTCCAGGCACGCACCGCACTTGATGCAGCGGGCATCGTCGACTTCGTGAACCGCCTTCTTCTCCCCCAGGATGGCTTCGCTGGCGCAGACCCGCACGCAGGCGTGACAGCCGTCGCAAAGCACCGGGTCAATGCGATAGTGGATCAACTCGCGGCAGACCCTGGCCGGGCAGCGATGCTCGCGAACGTGCGCTTCGTACTCGGCGCGGAAATGCTTAATTGTGGAGAGCAGGGGATTGGGCGCGGTCTGGCCCAGCCCGCAGAGTGAAGTCTGGTGAACCATCCATCCGAGGTCCTCGAGCAGAGGCAGATCGCGTTCCTCGCCCTGGCCGTTGCAGATCCGGGCCACCACTTCCTGCATGCGCTGCAATCCTTCGCGGCAGGAGAAACACTTGCCGCAGGATTCGTCGGCCAGGAAGGTTAGGAAATACTTGGCGATGTCCACCATGCAGTTGGACTCGTCCATGGCGATCATGCCGCCGGAGCCCATGATGGCGCCGGCCCGGGTCAGGCTCTCGTAGTCCACCTGAAGGTCGAGCATGGTGGCGGGAATGCAGCCGCCGGAAGGTCCGCCCGTCTGGATGGCCTTGAAGGCTTTGCCCTCAGGGGTTCCACCACCGATTTCCTCGACGATCTGGCGCAAGGAGATGCCCATCGGCACCTCGATCAGCGCCGTATTCTTGATTGCGCCCACCAGCGAGAACACCTTGGTGCCTTTGCTGGACTCCGTGCCGATCTGTGAAAACCACGCTCCGCCGCGCTGGACAATCACCGGAATGTTGGCCCACGTTTCCACGTTGTTGATGGCGGTGGGTTTGCCCCACAACCCTTTCTCTACCGGGTAAGGCGGACGGGGGCGAGGCTCGCCGACATGCCCTTCCACCGAGCGGATCAGGGCCGTCTCTTCTCCGCAGACAAAAGCGCCTGCCCCTTTCACCACGCGCACGCTGAAGCTGAAGGGCATCGAGCCGTTGTGCCCGGCTGCCGGGATTCTTTCCCCGAGCAGACCCGCTGTTTCGGCCTGCACGATCGCCTCCTGGATGCGCTGAACGGCCAGCGGATACTCATCGCGAACATAGATAACGCCTTGCGACGCTCCAGTGGCGTAAGCGCCCAGCACCATCCCCTCCAGAACGCTGTGCGGATCGCCCTCGAGGACCGCGCGGTCCATGTACGCGCCCGGATCTCCTTCATCCGCGTTGCAGACCAGGTACTTCGGAGTAGCCGTCTGGCGTTTCAGGGCGGCCCACTTGGTTGCGGTAGGAAAGCCCGCGCCTCCGCGTCCGCGCAGGCCCGACCGGGTGACTTCTTCGAGGACTTGGTCCGGCGTCAGTTCGCGCAAAGCATGCAGCAGCGCCAGGTATCCGCCGCGGGCAACGTACTCCTCCAGGCTGGCCGGATCGATCAATCCGCAGTTGCGAAGCACCAGGCGTATTTGACGCCGAAAGACCGGCAGGTCCTTCAAGAGCGGCAGGCCACTGAGCCCGTTCAGTTTCTCGGCGTAGATCGACTCGGCTCCGGTGACCGGATTCGGATCGCTGTTGGTGATGCCGAGAACCCACGGCAGCTTGAGATCGTTCTTGGCGAGGCCGCGTACGAGGTCGCGGGCTTTGCGCACATCCATGCGCCCATAGGTCAGGCGCGGGTGACCGGGCAGCTTGACGTCCACGAGCGGTTCCTGGGAACACCATCCCAGGCACGCGGTCGGGGTCACCAGATACGGCAGACCCTGCCGCGCCACCTCCTGTTGCACTTCGGCGAAGACCTCGTCCGCGCCGGCGGCCAGTCCGCAGGTGGCCATTCCGACGCTGATTTTGAGTCTGTCGGGGTTGAGGGACCGGTTCCCTTGCGCGGCGACCCTGCGCAGGGCCGCTGGAGTGCTGATCACCGCTCTTGGCTCGCTCATAAGCCCTACCTGCCGACCACGGCCGGCGGCTCGATGGGTCCGGCGGCACTAGCCCGTCCGGCGCCCGCTCGCCCGGCATCCTGCGATCGCTGCTTCTGGAGAATCTTGGGGACGCCCGCCTGTTTCAAATGGCTGAAAGTGCGAGTGTCCACGCGCATCACCGGGGCCAAGCCACAGCATCCCAGGCAACGCACGCCTTCCACGGAGAAGTCCATGTCGGCGGTGGTCCCTTCCCTGGGAAGGTTCAGCTCGCGTAACACCTTGTCCAGAATCCGCTGGCCGCCCCGGACATGGCAGGCGGTACCCAGGCAGACGCGAACGTGATGTTTGCCGCGCGGCTCCAGGCTGAAACAGTTGTAAAAGGTCGCCAGGTGGAACACCTGCGTCAGAGGCACGCGATAGCGTCGCGCCACCGCGCGCAACGCTTGCTCCGGCAGGTAGTGGAACTCCGCCTGTAACTTCTGCAGCAGGGGCAACAGTTCTTCGCTGCGTCCTGCGACTTCCGTCGTGGCTTCCATAGTCGAACCTCGTTCGGTGCCGCTATTCGTAGCCCTACTCGTAACCAAAGAGCGGCGGATGACGCAGCTCCTCCAACTCGATGAGGTGCTCACGTCCGCATTTCGGGCACTGGGTCACCCGAACGGGCCAGTCCATGATCGCCCACGGGCGGCTCGCGATCAGCGGAACGAGCAAGCCAGTGATCGGGCAAACGAACTTGCCAACCTCAAACTCGGTAACGGTATCGTGTTCGTACATTGCGCCTCGTAATCGAGGATGTGGCAAGCCGAGGGCCAGCGCAGAAGGCATGTAGAATCAATGGTTTCGACGAAATGGCGGTCAAGGCATGGGGGATTAACGCGCACCGCTTCTGCGCCAGTATCCCCAGGAAAATCAGTAGTGTAGAATTCTTCAACACCCGAAAAGGCGGAACTCTCGATGAGTCCGGTCGCCCACTTGCAGTACGGATGGTGGTTCGCTCACTGGGGCGAATTCAATCGCAAGGAGCGCGCCGTGATCGCGCTGGCCGGCGCCGGTCCAGACCTCGACGGGATCTCCCTGCTGGGCGGCGCGGAGGCCTACCATCGTTATCACCACATCCTGTTTCACAACCTGGGATCGGTGCTCGTGGTCGCCGTGCTGGCGGCGATCAGCTTTCGGACGCGATGGAAGGCCGGCCTGCTGACCACGTTGGCCTTTGCCGCGCACGTCCTGGAGGACTACCTGACGGTGGGATGGAATCAGTATCCCTGGCGTCCGTTTTCTGACGCCGCCGTCAATCTGTCGAACCAACTGCCGA
Source organism: uncultured Acidobacteriota bacterium (assembly GCA_964410045.1). Taxonomy (GTDB): domain Bacteria; phylum Acidobacteriota; class Terriglobia; order JAJPHL01; family JAJPHL01; genus CAYPHP01. The sequence goes on from CAYPHP010000109.1 coordinate 8,824, forward strand.
ACTGGATGGTGCAAGGTGTCTTCCAGGCCGCGGCGATGCTCTTCGTGCTGGCGACCACGGTGTGGATCTACCGCCGAGCCGGACGCACGCCGCTCGAGATCCTCTCGCCGGCGCTCGACCGACTCGTGGTGAACTACGCCGTACTTCCCTGGAAACAT
>CAYPHP010000110.1:0-8953 GCA_964410045.1 uncultured Acidobacteriota bacterium
TTCTCCACCTGACAATGGGCTCCTCCTATTTCTCGAACTCTACGACGGCTTGAGGTGTGAGCTCGCCACTGGTGACTCTCACATTCGGAGAGTCGATCTTGGGCAGGCCGCCGGCCCGGCGGATGCCGGGGATAAACAAGCGATCGAGATAAGCCTGGTCGTCGTCGACCGGAAAGTTGCCGAGGCCGACGATGGTCTTTCGAAAGCGCGGCGCCACGGCGCGCGCCAGCAGGGCCAAGGGGCCGCCGGGTCCGACTCCAACCAGATCGACAGCCTCGAATTGAGCGCCCATGTACACCGCGGCGTTCAGGATCTGTTGCACGCGGGCCTGGTCGGTGGTTCGATTGTAGGTGGTGAAGAACGGGGTGTTCGCGTCGCGCCGGTCCGCAAGCGGCCGCACAAAAAAGACCGAGTAACCGGCCTTGTTCAACTGCTCGATGATGGAGGCGTCTTCGCGTCCTGCCAGCAGTACGGCTCCCTTGGGCCGTCCTTTCGCGATCGGATAGAGGCGACCGTCCGGCTCTGCCGGTGCGCTGGGCCATTCGGCGGCTACAGCGTAGCGGAGGGCCGCTGGATCGGCGGGGAGCTGTTTCCAATATTGCAGCAATGAATCCACCGTCGCGCCGCCAGGGTGCGGACGTCCGTACCAAACCAGCAGATCCGACGGACGTTCCACGGTGAAGCTGGCGTCCTTGGGCGTCTCCACCGATTCCTTCAACCAGCGCGAGAAGAAGGCATACATCGCCTCACGGCTCTGCTGGTTGTAATTGTGCTGGGCATGAAACTGGATGGCTTGAATGCGATCATCGGCCTTCAGCACGCGATAGACGGTGGCGATCACGGGGAACTCCACGCGCAAGGTGTCGCGCGTCCAATCGCCTGTGGCAGAGACCAGCAGCATCGGCCGCGGCGCGGCCAGGGCCGCAAACTCCATGTTGGAGTGGTAAAGCCGCAGCCCCGCGGCATTTTCGCAATTGTCGCCGCCTTGCATGTAGTGGGAGACCATGTTCACGGGTGCCGCCGCTTTCACGCGATCGTCCACCGCGGTCAGCAGGAACGTCTGAGTGCCGCCTCCGGAAGCGCCGGTCGCCGCCAGGCGCTTGGCGTCCACGTCCGGCAGGGTCTCGAGAAAATCCAGCCCGCGGATACTGTTCCATAGTTGCAGGCCCAGCACTGAGAACGCCCACAAATCGGCGTTCCTGGAGCGGAAGGAATGAGGTACCTGGCGGCTGTCGTTGTAGCCGACCATGTCGTAGCTGAAGACCACGTAGCCCTGGCGCGCCAGGTTGATGGCCCGGCCCGGCTCGGAAAACAGTTCGTTGTTTTCCAGACGTCCGTAGTCGCTGTGGCCGTGCGGCGAGAGCACTCCCGGAAACGGACCCTTCTTGCCCGCAGGACGGTAGAGGTTTCCGGTCACGTAGAAGCCGGGCAAGCTCTCGAAATAGACTTTCTCGACACTGTACCCAGACCGCTCGATGCGGTCGAAGATCTGAGGGTTCAGGGGCGTCTTCGGCGGCATGGGCAACAGACCCGCCGCGAACAGGATGCGGTTGCGGAGATCGGCGGCCTGGGTGGTCCACTCCTTCTCCGTGCGCACTTCGGGGAAGCCCCAGGGCGTGTTGACGCCACGTACCTGGGCCGACAAGGCTGTCCCGGCCAGAAACACGAGAATCACCGGCGTCACGCTTTTGCGGATCATGCTCACCGCCTTTCAGGGGTACAATCGCGGACGGAGCGAACAGAGTCAAGTATGAAAAGCGGGATTCTGGTGGCCGGCAGTCTGAACATGGACTTTGTGTTGCGGGTGGAACATCTGCCGGCGCCCGGCGAGACGGTGCGGGGCAGCGACTTTCAGATGACGCCCGGCGGCAAAGGCGCCAACCAGGCTGCGGCTGCCGGAAGACTCGGCGGACACGTGAGCATGCTGGGGCGCGTGGGTGACGACATATTCGCCGAGCAACTGCGGCAGTCCCTGAGCGCCTGCGATTGCGATTTTTCGCGAGTGCTGGAGACGCCCGGCGTTTCCACGGGAGTGGCCTTCATTTTTGTCGAGCCGGGCGGCAGCAATCAGATCGCCGTGGCTGCCGGAGCCAACGCCCGCCTCACCTCCGACGACATCCGCCAGGCCGAGGATGCCTTCTCCGAGGCCGGCTTCCTGCTGCTGCAATTGGAGAGCCAACTGGCGACTGTCGAGACGGCGCTGGAATTGGCGCGCAAACACGGGGTCATCACGATCCTGGATCCCGCTCCCGCGCGCCCGCTGCCTCCGGAATTGCTGGCTCTCGTGGATATTTGCACTCCCAACGAGACCGAAATCGAGGCCTTGGCGGACTCCGGTCCGCCGTCCACCATGGCTCTGCAATTGACCGGCAAGGGTCCCTCCACGGTGATCCTGACGCTGGGAGCCGCTGGTGCTTTAGTGGCGAATCAAGGGCAGACCACACGTTACCCTGCGCCCAAGGTGGAGGCCATCGATACCGTAGCGGCCGGCGACTGCTTCAACGGCGCGCTGGCGGTGGCTTTGGCCGAAGGCGCCGGCATTCCCGAAGCGGTGATGTTCGCCAACCGCGCGGCCGCCATCTGTGTCACCCGACCTGGCGCACAAGTCTCATTGCCCACCCGCCAGGAAGTCTCCGCGCTGGCCTGACCGGCGCCTCCACACCACCTTCACCTACGCCGCGTTTCCCTTTCTAGGCCTGGTAGGCTAGCATGATCCGCAGGGACCTCCTATGTCGCTGCGGCAGGCCGGGTGGGTACGGATCAGCGCCGCCGCGTTTGTTTACCTGCTGGCCGGCTGGCTTTCCCTTTCCTCCCCGAGCGGATCACCGCTGACCAAAGGCGTCTGGCTGACTGCGGGAGTTGGCCTGGCCGCGTTTCTGATCTGCGGAAATCGAGTCTGGCCGGCGATCGCCCTCGCCCGCGCCCTCCTGGCTTGGCAGGCCTATCCTCATGCGGGCTTTGTTGCGGCTGTGGTGATCGCCGACACCGGCGAGTCGTTTCTAGCGGCGACACTACTGCGCCGGCTGGGGTTCCGGCCATCTCTCGAACGGTTGCGGGATGCGCTCTTCTTCTTGCTGTTTGGCGTGGCCTTGGCGCCGGCGGCCAGCGGGGCTGTGGCCGAGGCGCTCATTTCCTTGACTGATCTTCAGTCATGGTCCCGCTTTTACGCCGAGTGGTTCACGTGGTGGCGGGCGAACGCCGTCGGCGTCTTGGTTGTGGCGCCGCTGCTGCTGGTCTGGCGCGAGCGCAGCGCGATCCGCTTGGACGCCCGCCAATGGCGCGAGGCCGGTCTGCTCACCCTGACTACAGCGGCAACCCATTTTGTCGCTTTCCTGACTTCCGCGGCTACCACCGTGAGTCATCCGGGCCTGGCGATCATTCCCGCCTACTGGGCCGCTCTTCGCTTCGGCCAGCGCGGCTCGACCCTGGCTACGGCCGTGGTCACGGCCACCTCATCCTGGGGAGTCCTGCATCGAACCGGAACCTTCCATTGGAACAGTTCCTTGAACACGGCGTTTCTCGACCAATGGTTCTTCCTGATGGCGGTGGGTGCATCCATGCTCCCTCTGGCCGCCGCATTGGCCGAGATGTCCAAAACGGAACAGACCCGCCGCCGGCTGGCCGAAACCCTGGAGAACACCTCCGACTTTGTGGGCATGTGTGACCGGCAGGGCATGACTCTCTTTGTGAATCACGCCGGACGCGCCATGGTCGGAATCAGCGATCAGGAGGATCTCAGCCGGCGTCACATTCGCGATTTTCATCCCCCGTCGGCCGCCGACCAGATCGAGCAGGTGGGCATCCCCGCTGCGAATCGGGACGGTTCATGGAAGGGCGAGACGGCGCTGTTGCGCCGCAGTGGGGAAGTGATCCCGGTCTCTCAGGTGATTCTGGCGCATAAGGACGCGGACGGAGGCGTCGAGTTCTTCTCCACGATCATGCGGGACATTTCCGGGCGCCAGCGCATGGAGAGCGCCCTGCGCGCCATTGGAATGGCCGTCTCCGCGGGAGGCGGCGAGGCGTTCTTTCTCACGCTGGTCCAAAAGCTCTCCGATGCCCTGCGTGTTCCCTACGTGTTCATCGGCGAGTTGCGCACGGATGCTCCGGGCAAGATCCGGACCCTGGCCTTCTGCTCGCACGGCCAGATCGCCCGAAATTTTGAATACGACCTGGAAGGCTCCCCGTGCCAGACCGTGGTCGGCCAACAGATCTGCGTCTATCCGGCCGGGGTTCAGAAGCTGTTTCCGAAGGATTCGGGCTTGGTGAAGCTGGCAGCGCAGTGCTATGTCGGAGCGCCGCTCACGGGGTCAGGCGGCGAGGCGCTGGGGCTGGCGGTGGTGATGGACGAGCAGCCCTTGCATGAGGAGGGCATCGCCAAGGCACTGTTGCAGATCTGTTCAGCGCGCGCCGCCAACGAGATCGAACGCCTGCGCGTCGAAAACGCCCTTCGCCAATCCGAGGAAAAGTTTGCCCTGGCGTTTCATCAGAGTCCCGATGCGCTGGCCATCACCACCTTCGCGGATGGCCGGTTCGTGGAAGTCAACCAGAGTTTTCTGCAAATGTATGGCGCAGCTCGCGAAGAGGTGATCGGGCGCACGGTGTACGAGCTCAAGCTCTGGGCCGATCCCGGAGAGCGGGATCGGCTGATTGCGGCGCGCGCGGGCGCGACCAAGCTGGAAGCCCAGGAACTCCGTTTCCGCCGCCGATCAGGAGAGGAGTTCGTCGCGCTGCTCTCCGCTGGGACCATCAGCTTGGGCGGAGTCTCCTGCATTCTGGGAACCTACCGCGACATCACCGAGCGCAAGAATGCCGAACAAGCCCTGCTCCGCAGCGAAGAGCGTTACCGCGACTTGTTCGAAAACGCCAACGACATCATCTTCACCACCGATATGGCCGGCCGGTTCACCTCGGTGAATCGCAAGGCTGAAGAGATCAGCGGCTACACCCGCCAGGAATTCCTGGGCATGACGCTATTTGACCTGGTGGATCCCGCGCAAACGCCGCGAGCCCGGGAATTGTTCGGCGCCAGCGTAGCCGGCTTGCGGACCCAAATGGTCTCCGAGTTCGACACCTTGACCAAAGACGGCCAGCGCCGGCACCTGGATCTGGCCGCCCGGTTCCTGCTGCAGGACGGCCGTCCCGTGGGCTTCCAGTTCATCGCCCGCGACGTTACCGAGCGGCGATCCCTGGAAGCCCAATTCCGGCAGGCCCAAAAGATGGAGGCCATCGGGCGCTTGGCCGCCGGCGTAGCTCATGACTTCAACAACCTGTTGACCGTGATCCAAGGCTACTGCGACCTGCACCTTCCGGATCTGCCGCCGCAGCACGAGGTTCGTCCCGCACTGGAAGCCATCCTGCAAGCCGGCAAGCGAGCCGCCGGCCTGACCCAGCAGCTCCTGGCTTTCAGTCGGCAGCAGGCAGTGCAGCCTCGCACCTTGGACCTGAATGCCGCTCTCGCGGAGATGAAGGCGCTGCTGGTATCCATGGTTGGAGAAGACGTGACGCTGGAGTTCCACCTGGAGCCGGAATTGGGCCGGGTTCGTGTGGATCCCGGTTTGCTGGGGCAAGTGGTCATGAACCTCGCCGTGAATGCCCGCGACGCGATGCCCGGCGGAGGCCGCTTGTCCATCGGAACTTCAAATGTCGAGATCGATCAGGCATTCGCGCAGGCCCATTTCAACGCGCTTCCCGGACCCTATGCGATGCTCTCGGTCACCGACACCGGCATCGGCATGGATGACGCTACCCAGGCCCGCATCTTCGATCCTTTCTTCACCACCAAGGAAGTCGGCAAGGGGACAGGCTTGGGGCTGGCCACGGTCTATGGCATCGTCCAGCAGTTCAAGGGACACATCTGGGTGCACAGTGAGCCGGGCAAGGGAGCAACGTTCCGGATCTATCTTCCGCGAATTGACGGTGCGGTCCGGCCGCTGGAGCCGACGCCCGTGTCCGCGGCCACACGCGGCTCGGGCGAAACCGTCTTGCTGGTGGAAGACGATCCGGCGCTTTGCTCGCTTACCCAGCAATTCCTTCAAACGCTGGGTTACCGCGCCCTGGTCGCTTCGAATTCAGCGGAGGCCCAGGAAATCGCCGCCCGCGAGCCTGGAACCATCCACCTGCTTTTGACCGACTTGATCATGCCGGGAATGACGGGCCGCGACTTGGCCGATGCGCTGGCTGCCGGCCGGCCGGAAATGAGAGTTCTCTTCATGTCCGGGTACGGCGACCACCACCTGCTCACAGGTCATGGAGCGATTCCGCCCGCCGCGTTCATCCAAAAACCGTTCGACCTGGCCGCATTGTCCGCCAAGGTCCATGGACTGCTTGGAGGGCATCGCACTGCGGCATCCGGCTAGTCAGTCGTTCCTGACAACACCCGGCGGACGGAACTGCTTCGCCGCGTCGTCGAGCACCAACACCCAGTCGGTTGCCTCTGGTGGCGTGAATGTCCGCACGCCTTGATTGGTCAGATTGCCGATGGAAGTCGCCTGGCCGTTTCGCGGGTCGTACCAAAACGCCTGGACCTGTTTGCCGCTGATAGCCCCCATCCGGATCTGAAACGGGTGCCCGTTGTAGGTGTAGGCAAAGAGATAGCTGGCGCCGCGCGTGGCTGTGACGCGTTCGTAACGCGTCCCATTCTGTCCGGCGATCACCGATTGGTCATTCACCCGCTCGAAGAACGGCCGCCCGAGGATCAGGTTCTTCAAATGCTGCATCTGCACCGCGCCCGCAGCGTTGATTTCGTCGCACCAGCACTCGCGGACTCCGTACGACGCGTCGGTGTCGCCGGGTTTGTGCATCTGCATCACGGCATTGTTCCCGTAGGTGTGACCGAAAGCGCCGGCAAAGACCGACCAGTAGGCGTAACGCCTCACATCGCGATCCGTCCAACGGGGCTGCTTGGGGTCGTGCAGGCCTTGCGGGATGTTTTCGTAAGACGGTTCGCCATCGAGTGTAGGCTTCGGCGGCTGCCTGGCGAGGTCTTCGAGCACGTAGCGCCAGTTGTCCTCACCTTTGTCGCCGCCTCCCTGGTCGTAGCGCCGGTGGCCGGATTGGAACATGTTGAAGTCGAGCCACGGTTCGTTGTGAAACCATGTGGAGGACCGTGTCCGGCCGAAAGGATGAAAGGTGATCAGGTGCAAGGGCGCGGTCTCTTTCAGGGTCCGGCCGAGCGTCCGCCAGACTTCGGGATGGATATCGCCCTGCAGGTCACCGCCATTCATCCAGAAGACATTCGGCTTCTTCTTGTATCGCTGCCCGAGAAACCGCGCATAGGTTTCCACGTTCTTCATGTTCAGTTGGCCGCTCTTGACGATCGAGCCCCAAGCGGGAACCATGGCGAAATACAGACCCTTTGACGCCGCCAGATCGACGACCCAATCAACGTGGTCCCAATAGCTGTAATAGCCGGACAGTGCCGGCCGTGCGGGGTCGCCTTCAATGAGCGCGGCGGCGCCCAGGGCGTTCTTGTCCGCCACGGAGTGCAGCACCATGGCTTGAATCACGTTGAAGCCCTTGCTTCGGCGGTCTTCGAGATAGCGCTCGGTCTCCACGCGATTGAGTTTCTGAAAAGTGAACCAGCCGGTGTCGGCCAGCCAGAAGAACGGCCGTCCGTCTTCGTGTTGAAGGAAACGATGATTGGCGGAGACGACGATCCGCCCGACGTCGCGGTTCTGGGCCGAGGCAAGCGCCGCGATGCCGAAAGCCAGCAGGACTGCGGTTCTCACTTTTCTTTCCAACTGGGATCCAGCGCCGGCTGGCCGACATCGAGCGTCCGAGGGGTCTCGTCCACTTTGTCGAGCGGAGCAATGTCCTCGGCGACGGTGGCGCCGAGTTCTTTGAACTTGCGCGCGGTGACCAGCGCGCGGCTCTCGAATGACCCAACCGCGCTGTTGTAGGAATTGACGGCGCGAGACAACGCTACGCCCATCGCGCGCAGGTGTTCGGTGAGCGTGGCGACGCGCTCGTACATCTCCTTGCCCAGTTCGCTGATCACACGGCTGTTCTCGGCCACTTGTTCCTGCCGCCAGCCGAACGACACCGCCTTCAGCAACGCGATCAGCGTAGTCGGCGTGGCCACAATCACGCGCTTCTCGATGCCGTCTTCGATCAGCGAGCGATCCTGGTCCAGCGCGGCGCTGAAAAACGATTCGCCGGGAAGAAATAGCACCACAAACTCCGGCGACACCGGCAAGCGCGTCCAGTAGTCCTTGGCGCTGAGTTGTTCCATCTGCTTGCGGACCTGTACGGCGTGGCGCTTGAGAGCGCTGTTGCGGTCGGCTTCGCTGGTTGCTTCGACGGCGTCGAGGTAGGCGTCGAGCGGCGTTTTCGAGTCCACCACGATGTGGCGCTCGCCCGGCAGGTGGATCATCATGTCCGGACGGAAGCGGCCCTCCTCGCCTTCAAGGTATGACTGTTCGGTGAAATCGCAGTGCTTCGACATGCCCGCGGCTTCCACCACGCGACGCAAGGTGACCTCGCCCCATCGCCCGCGGGCTTGCGGCCGGCGTAACGCTGTGGTCAGGTTGCCGGTTTCCTGCTGTAAGCGTCCCAGCTCGCGCTCCAGGTTGGTGAAGGCTTGTTGGCGGCGGCCTTCCATCGTGCTGACTTCCCGTTGCAGATTGCCCAGAGTCTGTTGCAGCGGCTGGACCAAGTGATCCACAGCCTGCTGGCGCTGTTCCAGGGTCGCCTCGGCCTGCTTCGTCAGCGACTCCATCAATTGCTTCGTCTGTTCAAAGAACTGCTTGCTGTTGGCCTGCAGGACGTCGGCGGCCAGGGCCTTGAAGGAAGACTGCTGGGAGTCTTGCGCCTGCAACGCAGCGTCAAGCCGCGCCTGCAGAGCCGCCGCGCGTCCTCGGGCGAGCGTCCAAGCCAACAGCGCTCCCAGCCCGACGCCGGTGATGAAAACGATGATGGAGAAGGACATGTCCATTGGAACCACAGATGAACACGG
>CAYPHP010000111.1:0-8949 GCA_964410045.1 uncultured Acidobacteriota bacterium
AAGCGGATTGCTCAGAGTTCCCCTGCGCTATGAAGACACCCGGATGCGCAACGCTTCCGCGACCGTCCTGCTTGGTGACCAGGGGGAAGCCATCGAAGTGGTCCTGAACTGCGACTTGGATCGCCCGCCCCGCCGCGAAGCGCTGATCAGTTCCAGCCGCTGGGGGCTGTGCAGCCGTCCGATTCGTCCCGACGAGACGATGGCTCAGTGGAGACTCCGCCGCCTGGGGCTGTATGCCCTGACGTCAGAGCGCAAGCTGGTCGAGGATTACCGCGAGCTACTGCATTCTCTGCTCGAGTCCACCGCCGTGGGCATGGCCAATCTGCATCTGAATGAGTCGTCACCGCACCTGACGCTTTCGCTATCGCTCGAACAGGGCGGTCTTCCCACTCCCGCGCCGGTCTTCAATCTGCTGCGTCGCTTGGCAGATACTGTTCCGCAGCACTCGCGGTAGCCTTACTCCTTCACCTGCACGCCCGCCCACTCTTCCAGTAGCGTGATCACGCTGGCGTAATCCTCCTCGCCGTGGCCGCGGGCGATGGACGCGCCGAAAAGCTGGTGAACGATGGCCAGCCCGGGAAGCGGCACGCCCAACTCCTTGCCCGACTCCAGCATCAGACCGATGTCCTTGTGCATCCACTTGAGCGAGAAGTTGGTGGCCCAGTTCCGCTTGAAGATGGCTCCGGATTTGTACTCCAGGATGCCGGTCTTCGCGGCGCTGTTCTGCAGAATTTCGTACATCTTGCTGGGCGCGATCCCGGCCTTCGCAGCCAGGACCAGGCCTTCACATACGCCTTCAAAGGTCAGCGCTAAAACTAGGTTTTGAGAGAGCTTAGCATGCAACCCCATACCATTGCCGCCGACATGATAGATGTTCTGGCCCATCGGCAACAGGTACGGCTTGACCTTCTCGAACACGGCCTGATCGCCGCCAATCATGAAGGTCAGCGTGCCTTTTTCAGCGCCGGCCTTGCTGCCGGTGACCGGCGCGTCGAGCCAGTGCGCACCCTTCTCGGCAAAGCGCGCTGCCAGACGCCGGCTCGCCGACGGTGAGATCGTCGTACAGTCGACGATGATCGCGTCCTTGCGGATGCCTTCCAGCAGCCCCGCGGCCATCTCCTCGACGCCATCCGTGTCGCTGATGATCATGAAGATCAGGTCGGCCTTGCGGGCCAACTCAGAGGGCGACGCGGCCACGGTCTGCCCTAACGCCTGGGCCTTGGCGGTGGTCTTGCTGTAGACCACGAGCGAATGCCCGGCTGCGACCAGGTGCTTGGCCATCGGCATGCCCATGATGCCCAGTCCAATGAATCCAATTTGCATGATGTGTGCTCCTCAGTAGGCTAAGAGTAGCCGCAAGTCGCGAACGTTGTTGCCGGTCGGGCCGGTCATCACCGTGTCACCGATCGCCGCGAAGTAAGTATAGGAATCACTCTGCTGATAACTCAACCTCGCATTCAGAGTCGCGCGGGAGAGCGTCGAGCCGTCGGCGATGGCGCCTGCCGCAGGGCTGTTGCCGTCTATGCCGTCGGTGCCCGCGCTGAGCACCGCGATTCGCTCGCCGGCAATGCGCTGAGCACAGTAGAGCACAAACGCCTGGTTGCGCCCTCCCTGCCCCCCGCCGGTGACGGGACAACTCAGTTCGCCTCCCGAAACGATGCATGCCGGACGCTTGGGCATGGACCGCAGGCGCTCGAGCAGATAGTCGGCGGCGCGCTCCAGCGGCCAGTCATCGCACGACGTATCGCATTCCGCCGCCCAGCCTCGCGATGTCGCAAGATCCATGGCCGCCGCGATTGCGTCCTCGTTGGAGAGCACGGCCACATAGCGGCTCTTCCGAAAAACTGCATCGCCGGGTTTAGGCGTTTCCGGCAACTCCGCCAGCCGGGAGCGATAGGACGGCGGGAGCCGTCCCTCCAAGCCCAATCGGGCCGCGATCGCGCGGCATTCCTCGGCCGTGGATTCGTCCGGCATGGTCGGCCCGGAGGCGACCGTTGACGGCTTATCGGCGGGTACATCTGAGACGTAGTAGGTGGATTGGCGAGCGGGAGCCGCAGCCGCTGCCAGCCGTCCGCCCTTGACCGCCGAGAAGTGCTTGCGCAACACGTTCATCTCGTAGATGTTCGCCCCGCAGGTGACCAGCACCCGGTTGAAGGCTACCAGGTCATCCAGAGTGATGTCGGGAAAAAGCGGCCGCTCGAAGACTGCCGACCCGCCACCGGAAAGCAGGAATAAGACCTGAGTTTCCTCGTCGCAGCCGGAGAGCAATTCCAAGGCAGCGGAGGCCGCGTCGATGCTCTGCGCATTGGGATAGGGATGGCCGCCGACAAAATACTGGACGCCGATCATGCGGACGTTGGGCTCGGAGGAACAGGCGGCCACGCCTCGCGCCGACCCAAACGCTGCCGCCATCTCCGCTGCGGCCTTGCCGATCGCCACCAGTCGCACGTCGCCGTCTGCGGGCCTGCGAAGCCGGGCTCTCAGATGTTCGGTGAGATTCAGGCGACGGAGGCACTCCCGAAACACGGAGGCCAGTTCGGTCCGCCAGCGGTGTTCATCTACGGTTTTTGAGGACATCCGGATTCAGCAGATTCGGCGGCGTCTGCCCGGCCAATCCGGCCAGGCAATTCTCCACGGCCAACAGCGCCATGTTGGTGCGGGTGGCCACAGAAGCGCTGGCGATGTGCGGGGCCAGGATCACGTTGGGCAGCGCCATCAACTTGGGATGCACCTTGGGCTCGTACTCGTAGACGTCCAGGCCGGCGCCGGCAATCTGGCCCTTCTCGATCGCTTCAGCCAGCGCGCCCTCGTCAACCACCGGACCGCGAGACGTGTTCACCAGGATGGCCGTCTTCTTCATCATTCCAAGAGCCTGGGCGTTGATCAGGTGACGGGTCGTCGGAAGCAGGGGCACGTGCAGGCTGACGAAGTCGGATTCCCGCAGCACCGTTTCCCGGTCGCAAAATGTCAGGCCATACTCTCTCTCGACTTCCGGCTTGGCCCGGATCTCATCGTGATAGATCACCTTCATGTCGAACCCGCGCCCGCGCCGGGCCATCCCCAGCCCGATCCGCCCGAGGCCCAGGATGCCTAGAGTGGCGTGATGAATATCTTGACCCAGGAACAGATCCAGCTTCCACTCGGTGAACTTGCCGTCGCGCACGAAGCGGTCGGCTTCCGCCACGCGGCGCGCCGCAGCCATCAGCAGGGTAAAGGCAAAATCTGCCGTGGTGTCGGTCAGCACGCCCGGCGTGTTGGTGAGCATCACGCCGTGCCGGGTAGCCGCCGCCAGGTCGAAATTATCGAAGCCTACCGCAACGTTTGAGACCACTTTGACGTGGGGAGCGGCGGTCAGAAATTCGTCGTCGATCTTGTCGAGAAGCAGGCAGACCAGGCCCTGGCAATCCTTGACCCGCGTCAGCAGTTCGCTTCGCGACAGCGGATTCGGGGTCAGGTTCAGGTCCACCTGGCAGACCTGCGCCAGCTTTTCAACGGCGATCGGCGCGATGTTACGGGAAACCAGAACCTTGGGCTGTGTGCTCATGGCAAGCGGTGATTATCTGACGAAAAGCGGCGGCTTTCCAGTGGGAAGACGGGGCTAGTCCTGCTGGGAGGTAGCTTCTGCAACAACCTGCAAAACGCCGGGCGGGTCGATCAGTTGGTAGTGACTGAATTCGATGTTGATTACGGACTTCCCGACGATGCGGGTATTCACTTCGGAACGGATCGATGAAGGCAAAGACAGCCCGTGCTCAAGATGGTACTCGCGAGTAAAGACAATTTCCTTGATCCACACCGAGGGCACCTTTTCGAGCTTGCCCTGCTCGCGCAACGGAAGCAGGGTCTCCTTGTCGAGCCAGACCTTACCTTTGAACAAACCGGGCCGCTTACGGAGGGGCTTCACTTCATAGACCAGGGCATCGCGGTCCCCGATCCGCTCTTCACCCTTCAGTTTGAACTCGTAGTTGAGCGGGGAGATCTCGGTGGCCAACTTCTCTTCAGGCCTTTGATTGTCGAACTCGGCCTGCAGGTAGCGGGCAATGATGTTGGTCTTCACCAGCCCGTCGCCTTCAAAGTTCATCGACTCATAGAGCTGGCCTTGGGGAGCCTGGCGCTTGATCGCCCGTAGAACGCCCTTCTTGCTGAGCGCCGGAAGCGAGGCGCTGAAGGTCACGTCGACTACGTAGCGGGCTCGGCCACGCTGCACGCGAGTCTGGCGGACATACTCCAGGACCTGCGGGTCCGCCGGACTTCCGGCGAAGGCCGGAAGGGCCGCACAGCACAGCATCAGCAGGCAAGCTCTCAACGCGGGGGGCTGACTCAAACGCTCCCTTTCGGACTACCGGTTAGACCGCACCTTTAATATATCGTACCCCGGTCTGTGAAGCAATATCCATTGGACGGGATGTGCTTCTCTAGAAACGGGTCACTTCCGTGAAGTGGAAGTCCTTTACTTTCATGGCCGGAACGGCCATCTCAAAGGCCTCTTCTCCGGCTGACCGGACGGTTGGACCAAGCAACTCCACTTTGCTCAGCATCTCGACCATGCTTTGGTTGAAGCGCATGTTGAGAATACCCTTGCTCACCCGCCCGTTCTCAACCAGGAAGGTGCCGTCCCGAGTCATCCCGGTCAGGACCTTTTGGTAGGGCTCGACCTCGCGGATGTACCACAGGCGGGTCACCAGGATTCCGCGTTCTGTGGCCGCGATCATGGCTTCGACCGAGGAATCGCTTCCCTGGATCACAATGTTCATCGGCGCCTCACCCATTTCGTTGGGCAGAGGAAAACCATGGCCGGTGGCCTGCTTGCCAGCGCGTTGGGCGGTCTGCCGTGCGTAGACGACTTCCTGGACTCTTCCCTTCTCTACCAGGCAGACCCGCTGGCGCGGAACGCCTTCGCCGTCGAACGGAGCGCCTGTCTGCAGGGGATGGGCCACGTCGTCCCAGATTGTGATGTTGTCGCCGAATAGGTTGCTGCCCATCCGTTCATTCAGGAAGCTGCGCTGTTCAAGAAGAGCCAGACCGCTGAAGTCGTAGGCGCAGAAACCAAACAGATCGAGGACCGCCGCGGGTTCCAGGATCACGGTGTATGCGCCCGGCGTCAACTCAGTGGGATCCTGGCTAGCGACTGCCTTGAGCGCCGCGGATTCCGCCCTCCCCGCTACGGCCAACTCGGCCAGGTTGGGCGAGTTGGATTTCGCCCATCCCGAACTGTTCGCGCCTGTCATGGTCACCGAGAATTCGGCGTGCGTATCCCTGTAGAACGCGGCCATCCCGCGCGAATTCATGATTCCCAGGAGGCTCTGGCCGGTGGCCACGACACCGGCAGCGGTCAAGCCATTGCGCTCTGCGATCCCGACCGCCGTGCCTGCCAGCTTGGCGCGATCTTCAGGTCCGGCGGCCGCCGTGGACTCCCAAAAGCGGGTGACCGCTGAATAGGTCTGGCGTCCAGGCATGGGAAGCAGACCTGGGATCACCTGTGACGCCCGCGAAGCCTCCCGGCAGTCCTTGACGACGCGCCGCAGCGACTCCTCATCCAGCTTGTTCGTGCTGGCGCGCGCTGTCCGCCCTTCGTAAACCAGCCTGACCGACAGGTAACGGCTGTCCTCGCTGACGTTCTGATGAATTGCGTTGTTGGCAAAGCGGGTCAGCGCGTGGGTCCCGTCGCCGACCATCACCTCGGTTTCATCGGCGTCGCTCTCGCGGAGAATCGACTCGAAGAGATCCTGGCAGCGTTCTTCAGAGAGCAATCGCACCTCCGGAAGTTGCCGGAAGAAGGCAAAAGTCAAAGGTCAAAAGGCAAAAGTCAAAAGTAGGCGGAACAAGAGTCCGGATCAGATCCGGATTTCCCTTACCTTTACTTTTGCCTTTTGCCTCTTGCCCTTTGCCTTTTGACTTCTTCATCATTCTCCTGAAAACGCCGACCCCACCGTCACTCCCCTAAACCTCGCCGGCGACGCGCCGTGCCCCGTGCCAATAGTCTGCTGAGGCTGGCCCTTGCCGCAATTCGGCGTCCCCCAGAGCATCCAGTGATTGGCATCGCAAATGGCGTCGCAGGAGTTCCAGAACTCAGTGGTGATCCCGCTGTAGCTGGGGTTCTTCAGCATCCGCACCTTCTTGCCGTTGCGAATCTCCCAGGCGACTTCACATCCGAACTGGAAGTTGTAGCGCTTGTCATCGATGGACCAACTTCGGTTGGTCTCCATGTAGATGCCGCGCTCGGTATCTTCGAGCAAGCCAGCCAGGGTCCACGTTCCCGGAACGATGCTGATGTTGCTCATCCGGATCAGCGGAATGCGGTTCCAGCCCTCGGCTCGCATGCAACCGTTGGAGCGCCCTTCCCCGATCGCCGGCGCGGTCTCACGGGAAGTAATGTATCCGGTGAACTGTCCGGCGCGGATGATGTCGGTCCGTTGCGCCGGCACGCCTTCATCGTCGTAAGCGAAGGTGCCGAGACCCGGACCATGCTCTGGACGGGCGTCCGCCACCACGTTCACGATTTCGGAAGCGTACTTCAGCCGGTTCAGCCGGTCCACGGTCAAGAAACTTCCGCCCGCGAAATTCGCCTCGCTGCCCAACACGCGATCGAGTTCAATGGGATGGCCAATCGACTCGTGGATCTGCAAGCCGACTTGCGACCCGTCCAGAATCAGGTCCCATACGCCTTCAGGACACCGCTCTGCTTTGTGCAAGGCCACGGCCTCCTCGGCCACGCGTGGAGCGTTCTCCACGAGCCGCAATTCCTCGATCAGCTCGTAGCCGCGGGTCTGGAACTGCCCGCCAAAGGAATTGGGATACGACCGCTTGTGAATCTCATTTCCAGTGAACGCCAAGGCCGCGTAGCCCCCGCCCGTCAAGTAACGCGTTTGCCGGATGGCCGAGCCGATCGTGCTCAGGAAGAACTGCTCAATCCTCCGGAAGTGAAGTGCGCCCTCGGCCAGGGTCACGCCGGCCACGCGCCGCAACTCGGCGTCGACCCGCAGCAGCAGGTCGATGTTCTCTTCCAGCGAAGTTTGAAACGGGTCTTTAGCAGCTGGCGATGTCCATTCGTCCTCAAACTTCTGTTCGGGCGCCAGAGCCAGGTCGTGCTTCTTGACCGTGGCGGAAGCGCGCGCGATGCGGACCGCTTCGTCAGCGGCGCGCTCGACGTCAGCCCGAGTCAGCCGGTCGGTGGACGCGAACCCCCAAGCTCCTGCGGCGATCACCCGGATGCCGATTCCTAGCGATTCGCTGAGGTTCACCTGCCCTACGGCCCCGTTCTTGGTGGAAACGTAGCGGTCTTTGCTCTCGACGACGCGGGCGTCGGCGTAGGAGACACCGAGTTGCTCGGCGCGGTTGAGAGCCCACTCCGCTAGAAGGCTGTGTGTATCGGCCATGCTGGTTTTTGGAAAAAGTCAAAAGGCAAAGGTCCAGAGTCAAAAGGCAAAAGTAGCCGGAAACGGATTCCGGACTTGATCCGAAACTCTGTTTCCTTCACCTTTTGACTTTTGCCCTTTGCCCTTTGATTTCTTCCGACTGCTTACGTTCCTTCCGACCAGCTCGCGAGGTACTCTTCCTGCTCGGAAGACAGCCGGTCGATGCGGATGCCCATGGACTCCAGCTTCATCTTGGCCACGTTGCGGTCAATGGCTTCCGGGACCGGGTAGACCTTCTTCTCCAACTGCGGGGCGTTCTTGAGCAAGTGCTCCACCGAGAGCGCCTGGTTGGCGAAGCTCATATCCATGACCGAGGCGGGATGGCCCTCGGCGGCGGCCAGGTTGATCAGCCGCCCTTCACCGAGCACGTAGACCTTGCGGCCGTCGCGCATGACGTACTCGCTGACCATCGGCTTGGTTTCCCGCTTGCTGGAAGCCAGCTTCTCGAGACCGACCAGATCGATCTCCACATTGAAATGGCCGGAGTTCGCCAGAATGGCGCCATCTTTCATGTTCTCGAAGTGGTCGCGCACCAGGACGTTCTTATTCCCGGTAACGGTAATGAAGATGTCCCCGATCCGCGCGGCGTCGGTCATGGCCATCACCCGGTAGCCGTCCATCAGCGCTTCCAGAGCGCGCGTTGGATTGGTCTCCGTGACGATGACGCTGGCCCCCAGCCCGCGAGCCCGCAAGGCCACTCCCTTCCCGCACCAGCCGTATCCGGCGATCACTACGTTCAGCCCGGCAATCAGCATGTTGGTAGCGCGAAGCACGCCGTCAATCGTGGATTGCCCGGTGCCATAGCGATTGTCGAAGAGATGCTTGGTGTCGGCGTCGTTAATGGCGATCACGGGATACTTGAGTACGCCCTGCTTGGCCATGGCGCGGAGGCGGATCACTCCCGTGGTGGTTTCCTCGGTCCCGCCGATCACGCCGGCAGCCAGCTCGGGACGCTTGGTGTGCAGCATGTGCACCAAGTCACAGCCGTCGTCCATGGTCACCTGAGGTTTGTGATCCAGTGCGGCGGCGATGTGCTGGTAATAAGTGTCGTTGTCCTCGCCCTTGATGGCGTAAGTGGGGATGCCGTAATCGCGCACCAGCGATGCTGCAACGTCGTCCTGCGTGCTGAGCGGATTCGAGCCGCACAGCACGATGTTCGCGCCGCCGTCACGCAAGGTGATCATCAGGTTGGCCGTCTCTGTGGTCACGTGCAGGCAAGCCGACACGCGGATTCCGGCCAGCGGCTGGTTCTTGATGAACTGCTTGCGGATGCTCTGCAATACGGACATCGATTGGTTGGCCCACTCGATGCGCCGCTTGCCCTGATCCGCAAGGGCCAGGTCTTTCACATCACACGCAACTTTTGTAGTGCTCATAAGGAAATATGCCCCTTCTTTCGGAGACGAGGATTGGAAACGCCGAACGGTGTCCGGCTTATTTTTGCGCCGCAGCCATTTCCGTAACGCAACCGGCATTGCGCGGCTTTACCGCCGGTGCGTTGGTTTCCAGGGTTAATGGGGGAGCGGTACGACCA
>CAYPHP010000112.1:0-8948 GCA_964410045.1 uncultured Acidobacteriota bacterium
CGAACACACGCTGCGAAGCTTTCCAGATGTCGCGTCCCGTGCCGTCGCCTTCGATGAACGGAATGATCGGGTTATCGGGGATCACAAACTTGCCGTTCTGATACTCGATCTTCTGACCGTCGGTCGGGACGGGGCGGTTATTGAAGCTGGGCATAAGTCCTCCTGGCACTGTGGGATTTCCCCCATTCAGCGCGCATTCCTAGTAAGTGTAGCAATCTGCGTGCCAGTCAAGCTACAGAGTTTGGCCTGCATAAAGCCTGGGGTCAGGCCCGCAACCCACGTCGTCTCAACCACGAGGCGGGCTACATCCGCCGGCCACCCATTCCCCCTCTGCGGAATTTGCCCCGCCTTCCGTTTCCGGCTCGGTGCTCTCCGTGCCTCGGTGGCTAATCCGATCTTGCATTGTCACGAGGTCAGTAGCACGGCACGCTACCGCATCACAAGCACCTTGACCCCGGACGCCTGCCCCGCCGTGTGGTAGACCCGCTGGGTCGCCTTTTGGAAGTCCTCCGGCTTGGCCTGGTAGATGTCCATGAACTTCTGAGGGTTGCGGTCCACCAGCGGAAACCAGCTCGACTGGACCTGGACCATGATGCGGTGTCCGGCCCGGAACGTATGGCCGATGTCAGGCAGGGTGTAGGCCACGCGGGTCGTCTGCCCAGGCACAAAGGGCTCCGGCTTCTCGAAGCTGTTGCGGAATTTGCCCCGGAACAGTTCCCCGCGCACCAGTTGCTGGTACCCACCCATCTGGACCCCTTTGGGATTCGGCTCCGGATTGGGCATGTTGTCCGGATAGACGTCAATCAACTTCACCACCCAGTCGGAATCCGTGCCGGTGGTGGAGACAAACAACTCCGGCGAAAGCGGACCGGCCATAGTCAGGTCCTCGGTGAGGACTTCGGTCTGGTAGACCAGCACGTCGGTGCGCGATGCCGCGAAGCGCTGATCGTCGACCATGTGCTCGCGGGTCATGCCCGCGGCGATCACGCTGGTGAACGGGACTGGCTTGTTGGGATCGCTGATGTACTCGTCGAAAGCCGTTGCGCCGGCGGCCGGCGGATCGAAGGCCAGTTTGCCGCCGGAATGAAAGTACAGCGTCTTCGAGACGGTGTTGCGCGGCGGCCAGGCATCGTAGGCACGCCACACGTTGGTCCCGGTTTCGAAGATGTAAGCCTCGGGATGCTTGGGATCGGGCTTTTCTTTCAGAAAGTGATTGAAGAAAGGCAACTCGATCTTCTCGCGATAGAACACGCCGGTCTTGGAGTTGAAGCGCGCATCGCCCAGTTGGTCGCCGTCGGACCGCGACCAGCCCCCGTGGAACCACGGTCCCATCACCAGCATGTTGTAGGCGCCCGGGCTTTGCTTCTCCACCGAGTAGTAGGTCTGTACCGCACCGAACAGGTCCTCGGCGTCGAACCAACCGCCCACGGTCATCACCGCGGGCTTGATGTTCTTCAAGTGCGGACGCAGGTCGCGCGCCTGCCAAAACGCGTCGTTGTTGGGATGCGCCATCATGTCGTTCCAAAACGAGTCGGCTTCATTCTTGAAGTACTTATCGCGCAAGTTGGCCAGCGTTCCCGCTTCCAGGAAGAACTTGTAGCCGTCGGAGGTTCCCGTCTCCGGACGCTGGCCTTTGTACTTGAAGCCAGTGAAGAACCGGAAGGCGTGCGCCAGGTAGAGCGCCCCGTTGTGATGGAAGTCGTCGCCGACGAACCAATCGGCGATGGGCGCTTGCGGCGATGCCGCCTTCAGCGCCGGATGCGCGTCAATCATCCCCGCGGACACGTAGAAGCCCGGGTAAGAGATCCCCCACATGCCCACGCGGCCGTTGTTGTTGGGAATGGTCTTCACCAGCCAGTCGATGGTGTCATACGTGTCGGTGCTCTCGTCGACATCCGTGGACTTCTTGGCGGGATTGTGCGGCCGCACGTTCAGATACCTGCCCTCCGAGTTCACGCTGCCGCGCACATCCTGATAGGCGAAGATGAATCCCTCGCGGGCGAACTGCTCCCAGGGTCCCAGGCTGGTGCGGTACAGGTCCACGCCATAGGGCGCCACGCTGTACGGCGTGCGAAGCAGCATGATCGGATATTTCTGCGCCGGATCTTTCGGCACATACACCGAAGTGAACAGCTTGACCCCGTCGCGCATCGCGACCATGTACTCGTACTTGGTGTAGTTGGCCTTGATGTACTCGACGCCCTGGGCGAACAGGGTTGGGACCAGCAGGAGAAAAACAACGATTCGCATGGTTCGGCCTCTGTGCTCTCTGTGCCTCTGTGGCTACTTTTCCGCCAGTTTTCGCCCGGCATGCAAGTTGTCGAAATTCATGATGGCGTTGAAGACCAGGCTGTAGCTGCCTTGGGTCTCGCCGCGCCAGAACGGGTTATTGGAGAACAAGACCACGTGCCCGTCTCCGAGCGGCGCATCGATCACCGCGGCGCGCTGGGCCAGTTCCGTGCCCGCCTCCAGCAGTCCGGAAACCAGCAGGTCGCGCGCTTCGGAATAGCGCAACACCACGCGCGGCCGGGCGGCCGGTGGAATCAAGTTGTGGTTGTTGCGCATCTGTTCGTCGGTGAGCGGCAACGCTTCCCATGGTTCCGCTTTGGGCGGTTCAGGCAGCTCGGCCGGGACCCGGCCTTGCGGCGTGTCGGGATCGTCGACGGTTCCACGTCCAGTGGGCCGCTCGCGTTCTTCGGGACCCGGCCGCCGTCCCCCACCTCCGGCAATCGTATTGCTCACTGCGAACAGCGGAGGGTTCGACGCGAAGATCGCCAGGCCGTCCGAGTATCCATAGACGATGGGACTGGCCGCGTCGACAGTCTTCGAGCGGACCGCGCTACCCGTCACGCGCAGACGTGTCGCCGTGCCAGTACTCACGCCCGGCGCCATCCCAAAGGTGATCGCGAAATTCGAAGTATCGTTCGCGGTGATCAGCAGCCCTCCGGCACGGACGAAGTTCTGCAAGTGCTGCAGCCCGCTCCAGCCGAGCCCGGGACGCATGTCGTCGGTGGAGTCCATTCCCGCGCCGACGAGATTCGGCGTGAGCTCCGTGTTCTTCCACGGCAATGGATTGGCGTATGTCGGCAGGCCGTTGACGATGCCGAGCGGTGAAGCTCGGCCCACCGGCGCGAACACGATCACGTCGTACTTCGAGCGCAGATCGTTGTCGCGCGAGACCGTCTGCGTGCTGATGTAGGCGTAGGGAACCTTGTAGCGGTCGAAGGCCAGACGCCACCAACCCTCCGACTGGGTGCTCTGCCAGGTATGCATTACGGCGATGCGCGGGGCGCGCGAGGGGTGAGTCTTCACCTGCGGCGCGGAGTCCGCGGCGTAAACCTGCAATCCCAGCTCGCCGGCGGCGGCCGCGAAACCGGCCGGCGCATTGCGCACAATGAACGATCCGCGATTGAATTTGCGCCCGGCGGCCTCGAAAGGCTCCTCCGCGGCGTCGATCGCGGCGTCCTTGAAACGGTAGCGCAGCGTGATCATCTCGTTCTCGGCGGTATGGGCCACGATCTGCACCGCGCCCGCGCCATTCACGCTGCCCGGCGCGCGCACCGGACCGTTGACGCGCTCAACCGGCGCATCCAGCGCCTTCACGTCGGTCACCCGCAACACCTGCACGTTGCTCAGTTCGCCAAACGTCCACCCGGTGTCGTCGTAGATGGCGCGCTGCGGATCGTTGGTGGCCCAATACTGATGGTCGAGCATGGCGTCGGCGATGCGGCTGTAGGGCTGATCCATACGCACCAGGTAGCTGCCCGCCGGGAAAGTGCGCGGCTCGGGCTTCGGTTTTTCCGGCGCCTTCTTGGCTGCCTCCGCCGGGGGCGCCGCCCCGCCCTCGGGACGTTCCGGACGCTTCTTGGCCGGCATCAGCACAGTGAACGCGGCAGTGGCCTTCGAAATCTCACATCCTTGATCCTGTAGCAGGCGCAGCAATTCCGCCTGCGCCGCCGGCCGCGGATCGTCCGCCGGGAAGACGTAAGCCGCCGGGCCGGAGGTCTTGGGCTTCTCGATCGAGCGCTTGCTCTTCAGATAGAAGTTCTTCAGGAACAGCTTGTTGTTGGCGGCGAAGTAGGCCAGCGACGTGAGGATCCCGGTCTGCTGATAGTTGTTGTTGTTGCGCTGCGACCACTTGGTTTTCGGCAGCGGCGGATTCTGCCGGTACCAGGTACGCGAATACTGGTTCTGATCCAGGGTCCGTTCCAGCGTATCCGCTCCGCCGTTCCCGAACGTTTCATAGAGACGGCTGATGCCGTTGTGGGTGGCGGCGATGAACATTAGGTAGCTCGGCGACCAGGTGTCGAAGGTTCCGTGAGTGAACACGCCGGGCATGCCGAACTTGTTCATCTCCGAAACGTTGTTCCACCCCAGCATCTGCCACTCATCGGTCAGGATGGGATCCACCCAAGCGTTGTACGGCCCGTCGCCCACGGTGTTGTCGTAGAGGTAGGGCACCGATTCATGCAGGTCGTGCAGGACCTGAGCCTTCCATCCGACAAAGGTCTTCAGGACGTTGCGAGTGAGTTGCAGCGAAAGCCCCATGGAATCGCGGTTGTTGTCGTGAGCGACGTAGTGCCCCCAGTAGATCAGTGGCGGCCAATTTTTTCCGGGATTCGCCAGGTGCCACTTGTAGATGTCCACCTGGCGGTCGCGGCCGTCCACTTCCACCACCGGCGTGATCAGCACGATCACGTTGTCGCGGATGGCCTTGATGTAGGCGCTCTCGTCCACCGCCAAGCGATAGACCAGTTCCATCAGCGCGGTGGGCGATCCGGTCTCCGGCGAGTGGATCGCTCCGGTGAGGTAGTACACGGGCACAGAGGCAGCCACCAGCTTGTCGGCCTCGGCGTCGTCCAGCTTGATGGCGCGCGGATCGGCCAGCTTGGCCAGGCGCGCGCGGTTTTCCTCGAGCCTGGCCATGTTGGCTTCCGAGGAGACGGCCACGGCGATCTGCTCGCGGTTCTCTTCCGTCCGCCCGATCGAGTAGACCTTCACCCGCGGGCTGGCTTGCTCCAGCATCCGCATGTAACGGTAGACGTCCTGCGAATACGGCAGCATGCCCGGCGCTCCGGCCACGTCGCCCAGCACGGCCTTGGGCGTGGGCACGGTCTTCGAAGCCGGGAGATAGTCGGTCAACGGCGAGTTGAAAAACGGCTCGGTGGTGTACTCGCGGATCTTGCGCGTGTATTCCTCATCCGGCGGTTGCTTAGGATCAGCGCCCGGTTTGATGGTGACGGAAGATTGGGCCAACACTGTTGCAGACAGGCAGAGAACCACCAACAGCTTTCGTAAGAACATGGAAGGTTATGGAACCACAAAGACACAAAGAACACAAAGGGGTATTCTCAAGCTTGGATCGCTCGAAGCTTGAGTCCCAACGAATCGGCGCCCTGGTCGGGATCAAGCTCCTGCACACGGCGATCTGGCTCTTCTTCGTCGCCTGCATCGTGGCGATTCCCGTGGTTGGCGCCCTGCGTCAATTTGTGTGGTTTGCGATCCTGACGGGGCTGGTCCTGGTGGAGTGCGCGGTGATCGCCGTGAACCGGGAACGTTGTCCGCTGACCGATCTGGCGGGCCGCTACACGGACGATCGCGCGGATAACTTCGACATTTACCTGCCGCTCTGGCTGGCCCGGCACAACAAGGCGATCTTTGGGACGCTGTTTGTGCTGGGGGAATTGTTCGTGCTCGGGAATTGGCTGATGTGAGCCGCGACCCGTCAGGGAGTGCCCATGGGCCTGCGGCCATCAATCGGGCAGGCAGGAATGTCTGCCCCACCCGTGTGCAGCGAGGTAGCGCAGGCATTCTTGCCTGCGCAGCAGCACGACTTTCGACGGACCGCGGGCCTTCCCTGCTGAATCTTCTACTTCGAGTGGTTAAGGACGAGACCTCTCTCGCGCCTTGTGCTCAGGCTCTCCCGGCGGCCGCGCACGGAAGACGGGGCGCGTTCCGCGCTGTAGATCTCGTAAATCGACGACTTCGCGCTGGTCCGGACCGCGATTCCCTCGGGGGTGTCGGCGGAGCGCAGGCTCAGGAGCAAACGCCGGGGCGCCTTCACCACCACGCCTTCCGCGTTCAGCCATTCGGTGTCCCAGGATTCGAGCGCCAGCGTCTCGCCTGGCGCCACTATATGCGCCTTGCCGGCCAGGGTGAACGAGCACTCGACGTCACTCGGATTGGCCACTGCGAGGCGCAAATCCGCGTCGCTCGCCGCCAGACGGAAGCGGTACATCAGGATCTCGTCCCGGGCGTCCTGGCCGGGGGTGCCTTGCGTCTCGACCAAAGCGCCGCGCGGCTGCGTCTCTGCCCTTTGCACTTTCTTTTGCGCCGCCAATCCGGCAGCCAGGACCACGGCCAACATCAGATAGAACGATGTTCTGAACACCTTCGCCTCCTCTAACGCACCGCAATCGTTACGGTGTTGCTGGTCACGCCCGCTTGGGTCAGCAGCAGCGGGACCGCATCTCCGGTCTGCGCGGTGCTCGGCACCTGGATATTCACTTGGTACAACCCGACGAAACCGGGCGATAGGCCGGCAAAGTCGGCCGGCACATTCACGCCGCCGATGGTCACCGTCACCGGAACCGTGGTCCTAGGAGCGCCCACCGCCGGCTGCCCTGACGCTACCGCCGGATTGGTTGCGCCCAGGCCGGTACAGTAGATGGTAATGAACTCACCGCGATTGACCGGACGTGCCTGCGCCCCTGGAATGCTGCCCGAAGGCGCCGCAAAAATTGACGTGTTCGCTACTTGGATGGCGCCCTGTCCCGAGCCGCTGGAGTTGATGCTGAAGATCCCGGGCTGGTTTGCGGCGAGCGTGATTTGATCGGGCGCCGCGGCGACTCCGCGAACCGTGACCACCAAGGATGCGGTAGTCCCGGGCGTCAGCTCGGTGGGAACTTGTGCATTCACCTGGCCGCTGTTGGCGAAGACCAGGGGCACATCCTTGCCGCCCAACTGGGCACGGACATCCGCCAGAGTCATCGGCAAGGGCAGGGTTGCGGCCCCGGCCGTCGAGGTCCCCAGATTGCTGCCGAACACAGAGACCAGGCTCCCCGGCGCAACCGGGGCGTATCTCTGGAAACTGGCGGCGTTCAAGGTGGCATTGCGAGCCACCGCTGGCAGCGCGGCGCCGGTCGCCGCCACTTTGCCGTCCAGGGTGCCGACGGCTTCCGTCAATCCCGCGGCCCGCGCGCGGATGGTTACCACGGTCCGGTCCGGCTTGCTGGGAATCCAGTTGCCGGTGTAGTTGCCGTCCTTCAGGCTGGCCAGTGTCAGTGGCGGGTCGCCGGTGTTGAACGTGGCGATCACCGTGGCATCGGTAACCGGCTGGCCACAATCGTTGACTACCAGCGTTCGCAGGGATACCGGCCAGCTTACAGAGATCGAGAAGTTCCCGGCCAATTGCGTCTCCACGAGCGTGAGCCGGCTGGGAACACACGCAACCTGCGGACCCGAGGCCTGGGCCGCCACCGCAGGATCCGACAAGATCAACAACACGGCGAGATCCTGTCTAACGCCCGTGCTGAGGGATACGGAAACCGTTCCGGCGTATACGCCGCGGGCCAGACCCGTGGAGTCGGCGCGCACGCGCAATGCGGCCCGTCCTGCCGACAGAGAACCAGACGCGGGCGTAACCGTCAGCCAGTTCCCTCCGCTGGTGGTGGATGCGGAGGCGGTGTAGGTCAAGGCCGTGCCGCCGCTGGCGCTGATGGTCAAATCGCGGGACGCGAGAGCGGCGCCGCCCACCGTGCCGGTGAACACAAACCCGGCGGGTTGCACTGCGACAATCGGATCGCTCCCCGCGGGCGACATGTTAACCAGGACAAAGCCCGCCTGCGGCGAGTTGGGCGCGCCGGGGGCTTCCAGCGTCAGCAGCCCGACCGAGACGCCAGCCTTCAACTGCGCGGCGTCTACGCGAAGAGTGACCGCCGGCGCCGAAGTACTCGACCCCGCCGTGGTGCTGCCGCTGGCAGGAGATACGGACAGCCAGTTCCGGCCATCCGCGGTCGTCGCCCGTGCCGACCAGTTCATCGTCCCTGAACCGACGTTCAAGACCTGGAAGGTCTGTGCCGCAATGCTCTGGCCCTCGATTCCCTGGAAGAGGAACCCGGTTTGGGTGGGCTGCAGGATAGGCACTGGGTTTGAAACCACCAGGGTTACCGCCACTACCTGCAGCAGACCACCGCTGGTGCTCTGGAACGTGATCAAGCCGGTGTAGGCGCTGGCCGAAAGGCCGGCCACGTTCACGCTGACCCGGGCGGTCGCCGGCCCCGAACCGGAGGACGGGGAAATCGACAGCCAGCTTCCGCCGCTGCTGGTGCGAACCGCGGAGGCCCATCCCACGTTGCCGCCCACGGTGATGTTCTGCGCCGCGACTCCCGATTGGTTCTGGAGCGCAGCGAACTGCAGGAATTCCGGCGCCACGGTGAGGGTGGGCGCAGAACTGGTGACGGTGAAGTTCAGGGCGTTGGAAACCGCGCTGCCGGACGCAGCAGTCACCTGGACGGTTCGGGCCGAAGCCAGATCGCTCGCCGGAATGTCCGCCCGCAGTTGCGACGGGCTTACAAACGTGGTGGTCCGGTTGCTGCCGGCCCATCTCACGACCGTGGTATTGCTGAAACTGCTTCCGCTCACGGTCATGCTGAAGGCGGCGCCGCCGGCCTGGGCGCTCGAGGGTGTCAGGGAAGTGAGGACAGGGACCACCGTCGTGGCGGAGGCCGCAGCCAAGGACAAGGTGTACGCGCCGGTCTGCCCGGAATCATACGAGGTGGCCTCGATCCGGTAGGCGCCGGCGGTGAAGCTCCGGCTGATGCGGGGGTTCGTTCCGCCCGCGCTATCATCATCCGTGGCCACCGCATTGCCCGACGAATCGAGGACCCTCAGATAGGCGTCGAAGGCAGAGGAGGTCATGCTGATGACCAGTTGCTGGGTTCCGGACA
>CAYPHP010000113.1:0-8919 GCA_964410045.1 uncultured Acidobacteriota bacterium
GGACCGCGACAAGCTGATCGTGGCTATGGCGGGGAAGCCGGCGCCGGGTGCCGGGGATCGGGTGTCGGAGGTGGGCGCGCCGCGGCTGGAGATCCGGGAACTCACCACCGCAACAGGACTCGCGGACATTTCCTTAAACGTGGGCGTAGGGGAGATTGTGGTGCTCACCGGGTTGGCGGGATCGGGACGGACGAGGCTGCTGCGGGCCATGTTCGGAGCCGATGCGGTCAGCGGCGGGGAGGTTCGCGTGGACGGGCAACCGGTCCACTTCACGTCGCCTGCTGAGGCGGTACGTGGCGGAGTCGGCTTTCTCGGTGAGGATCGCCGCTGGGATGGTCTGCTGCCGGACCTGGCTGTGCGGACCAACGTGTCGTTGCCGTCTCTGGCGCGATTCAAGCGCGGGCCGCTGGTCCATTCCGCTGCCGAAAGGAAAGCCGTGGCCGCACAGACTGCGGCGGTCGCAGTGAAAGCGGCATCGCTCGAGATGCCCATCCGCCTGCTCAGCGGCGGCAACCAGCAGAAGGCCCTGCTGGCGCGCTGGCTGCTGGCGGGATCGCGCCTGCTGCTGCTCGACGAACCGACGCGCGGCGTGGACATCAATGGCAAGTTCGAAATCTACCGCGTCTTGCGCGAGCAGGCCGCGCGAGGTCTGGCCCTGCTGGTGACCACCAGCGAGCTGCCCGAAGCCCTGCTGCTGGCCGACCGCATCATCGTGCTCCGCGATGGCCGCGTGGCCGGTGAATTTCCGGCGTCGGAGGCGACGCCGGAGAAGATTCTGCATTTGGCTACCCCATGAAACGCTTCGAACTCGGCATCGCTGTCGCGGTAATCGTGGAATGTGCGATCTTCGCCTTTCTCTCGCCGCAATTCCTGAGCGGCGCAAATGCCATCAACGTCACTCTGCAAACCTCGATTACCGCGATCCTGGCGATCGGCATGACGCTGGTGATCCTGACCGGCGGCATCGACCTGTCGGTTGGGTCGCTGGTCGCGTTAACCGGGATTCTGGCGGCGTATTCGGTGAAGTCCGCTGGGCCGGCTGCCGCGTTGGGCGCCGGCTTGCTGGCGGGCACGGTTTCCGGGTTGTTCACCGGGCTGTTCGTAACGCGCTTCTCGATCCCGCCATTCATCGTCACGCTGGCGCTGATGTCGGGTCTGCGCGGAGCGGCGTTTCTGATGACTGGGGGATATTCGGTGGGCGATCTGCCGGCGTCATTCGCCTGGTTGGGGCGCGGCTACGTGCTGGGCTTGCCGGTGCCGGTGCTGCTGACGGTGCTGCTCTACGCCGTCTTCGGCGTGATGTTGAGCCGCACCGTCTTCGGTCGGCACGTCTACGCGGTCGGCGGCAACGAGCGCGCCACTTTCCTGGCCGGCGTAAAGACCGCGCGCGTGAAGACCGCGGTCTATGCGCTGAACGGACTGCTGGGCGGATTCGCGGGCGTGATGCTGGCTTCGCGGCTCGGTGCAGGCATCCCCAACGCCGGATTGGGCTATGAACTGGACGTGATCGCCGCGGTGGTGGTCGGCGGCGCCAGCCTCTTCGGCGGACAAGGCAGCCTGGCGGGCACCCTGCTCGGCGCCATCTTCATCGGCGTTCTGAATAACGGATTGAATCTGGCCAACGTGGACCCCTACATGCAGAAGATCGTGCTGGGCGGCGTGATCCTGGGCGCGGTGCTGCTCGATCAGAAGTTATCGCGAAAGAAGTGACTTCTGTATGTTCTTCTATATAATCTAATATATGAAAGCAGTACTAGTTCAACTAGATGATCATACATATAAAGCGCTGAACCGGTTTGCGCCTGCGGCCAAGCGCAAACGCTCCCAGTTCATCCGCGAGGCGATCCGGCGAGCCATCATGGCCAAGGAGTATGAACGGATCCGCGAAGCCTACGAACGCCAGCCGGATACCGAACCGGGTGACGACTGGTCGAACGCGGAGCCTTGGAAGCCATGAGGCAGTATGAGATTTGGTGGGCCAAGTTGCCCGGTCCGGCCGGCGAGCGTCCGGTGCTGCTGCTGAGCCGCGACGATGCCTATGCCGTCTTGAACAAATTCGTGGTTGCAGAGATCACCACCACTATCCGCTCTATCTCCACGGAAGTTAGGTTGGGGAAGAGGGAGGGCGTAAAGGACTGTGCAGCCAACTTTGACAACCTCAGGACAGTTTCTCGTTCCTGGCTGGTTAGAAGAATGGGTGCCGTTCAGCCCAGTCGATACGAGGAAGTCAAGGCTGCCGTGGGCTACTCGTTTCAGTGGCCCGAACTAATTCCCAGCGATCTTCCCTATTGACCTGAAGTTGAGGCCGCCGGTGGGACACCGGCGGCCTCTATTCCCGCTAGAAGCTGTACTTCAACGCCATCTGGATCTTGCGCGAGCCGCTGATCACGCCGTCGCGAATCCGGCCAAACACCGTGCTGGTGATGGTCGCGGTCGGGAAGCCGAAGGTCGGCGTGTTCGTGATATTGGTGAACTCGGCGCGGTACTGCAGCTCGTGCTGCTCCCAGATCCGGACGCGCTTTAGAACTCCGCCGGCCATGCTGAAAGACCCCGGACCGGTGAGGAAGTTGCGGCCGGTATTGCCGAACTCTCCCGGGGCCGGCGTGGAGAACTTCCCACGAGTGGCGGCATCCAGGTAGAACTTCAGGCCCGTCTCTTCAAAAACCTCCCCGTCGCTGGCCCGGCAACCGTTGCAGTTGGCCGGGGTCTGTACCGTGTTGGAGAAGGTGTTGGCGCCGGAGTCGACGGTCCACGGACGCCCGGTCTGGATGGTCATGAATCCGCTGACCTCCCATCCGCCGAAGACCCGGTCTACGAAGCCGTTGGCGCTGTTCAACCAGCGCTTGCCGCGCCCGAAGGGCAGCTCGTAGGCCCAGGTGGCCTGCAACACGTGCGCGCGGTCAAAGTCGGACTTGGCGTAGTTCAGGCGCCGGTTGTAAATGTCGAACGGCGTGCTGGACGCCGACTGATTGTTGGCCCCCGAGACGACCGTGAACGCCGGGTCGTACGAGCCCGTGTCCAGCGACTTCGACCAGGTGTAGCCGACCAGGTAGTACAGTCCGCCGGAGCGGCGCTCGGCTTTCAGCTCCAGGGCATGGTAGGTGGAGAAGCCGTTCGATTCCAGGACTCGGAAAGTACTGAACTGCGGGAAGGGGATAAAGAAGTACGATCCCAGTCCTGCCAGCTCGGGAATGGTGCGGCCGCCCTGGATGCGCGTAGCGAAGGAACGCGCCAGCCCGGCGACGTTGTTCAAGGTCAAGTCGGAGATGAACAACCGCCGCACCATCTGCGAACCGGTCTCGCCCGTATTGCGCCGGGTGTCCGGCTGCAGGAGTTGATTCATCAGCGGACTTTCCCCGCCGGCCTTGACGATGTTGAAGGCGTTCAGGAACCCGTTATTGCGGATGTCGGCCTGGTTTACGTCGTAGTTGCTGTACAGCCCGATCCCGCGGCGGCCGATGTAGCTGGCCTCGATCAGGTTCTTCCCCCATACTTCGCGCTGAATGCTTAAGCCCCACATGTGGGTCTTGGGCGAGCGGATGTCGGGGGCGACCACGGTCATGACGTTGGTGGACGCCGAAGGAGGCGTGAGGAAGCTGCTGGGCGTTTGCGCGGCGGTCGGAGCCAGGGACGGCAGATTGCGCAACCGTCCGCCGGCCTGTCCGAAGGTCGTGTCTGAGACGCCCAAGGCAATTCCGGGGATACTCTGGAACACCGCCGAGGAGTATACGAACGTGTTGGACCGGTCGAAGGAGATGCGGTAGTTCGAGCGCACCGAGGTCTTGCCGTTGCCGAACGGATCCCAAGCCAGGCCGATGGACGGCCCGAAGTTGTTCACGTCGTTGTCGTAGAGATCGCCCTTGACCCAGCTCAGCGAGTTGCTGGCGGAGGCTCCCGTGACCACGGCTTGGTTCGGACGGCGGATGCGGCCTTCCGGATCGCGGGGGTTCATCTTCAACTCCCAACGAAGACCGAGGTCGACGGTCAGGTTGCGGCGGAACTTCCAGTTGTCCTGGAAGTAGAAGTCAAACTCCGGGAAGCGGGCATCGAAGTTAAAGAGCGTCCCGCCCGGCGCGTAGCCGCTGAAATCCGGTTTGGCCACGAATCCCTGCGAGATGGTTCCCACGCGGCCCAACATGAAGTTGATGCTGTTCTGTAGTGAAGGACGGTCGAACGCCGTATTGATGTCCGTGGGTATCCCGAAGGCCGTGGGATCTACGGTGTTCACCGTGGTGCTGAAGTTGACGATAGGAGTGGCGTTCTGCCCGGCGATCGACCCGCGGATATCCTCGTGCTTCTGATAGCGGATATTGGCGCCCCACTTCAGGTTGTGCGCGCCGGCCACGTACGCGAAGTTGTCCACGACCTGGTAGGTTGTAATCGCCCGCAGGTTCCCGAACTCACTTTCTCCGGGCACCGTAATATCCGTAAAGTTGAGGAACGGTTTCTTCGCGTCCGCCGTCGGGATCTGGAAGTCGAACTTGAAGTAATTGTAGCCCACCACAAGCTCGTTAGTGATGCGCGGTGTCGGATTCCAGCGGTAGTTCACCGCAAGGTTGCGGGGACGGCGAAAGGTGTCCACTGGGCAGGTTTGTCCTGGGAAGCGGGGCTGTCCGCCGTTCACGCTGTCGCACAAGGTGTCCTGACTCCCCCAGGCGAAGCGCCCGAACAGGAAATTACGGGGATTGAAGATGTGGTCGACCTTCACCGTGGCGTCGTACTGGGTCTCCCGTTCCGGCGCGGTGAAAGTGAAGCCCGCTCGATTCAGCCCATCGCCGACGAAAAAGTTGTTGGGCAGCGGCGTGTTGGCGATCTCCGCCTGCGTCGTGGGATCAAGCCCCAGACGTTGCGGGTCGCTGTTGGCCACATTGTAGGTGCCGATGTTCAGACCGGCGACAGGGTTTCCTGATGCGTCCACGGAAGCTCCGGCCACGCCGGCGGGCTGGTTGCGCCCGCCGCGGACGTAGCGCCAATTGCCCTTGCGGGCTTCACTGGTGTACACGGTCCGGGTGACCACGCCGGTCTGCAGGGCGCGCAGAAACTGCCAGTTGGTGAAGAAGAAAGTCTTGTTCTTGAAGATCGGGCCACCGACGCTGAAGCCGGGAATGTGCTGTACAAACTGCCGCTTGCCGACGTTGTTGATGTTGTTCTCCCACTCGTTGGCGTTGAAGCTGGGAGTGCGGTAGAACCAGAACGCCGTGGCGTGCAGATCGTTGCTGCCGGAGCGCGTGACCATGGCCACTTGCGCGCCGCTGCTGCGCCCGTACTCGGCGGTGAAGTTGCTGGTGATCACCTGGAACTCGGCCAGTGAATCCGGGTTGGTACGCAGGGGCGAGAAGTTCGAGCCGCCGGCGCTGGACTCGTTGGTGTCGATCCCATCGAGCGTGTAGTTCCAGGCCCGGTCGCGCGCGCCGTGGACGTGGACCCCGCCGCCGGTATTCGATCCGGAGACGACCCCGGGCATTCGCAGTACAAGGTCAATCGGGTTGCGGCCACGGGTGCCGACGATGGGCATGTCCTGCAGCACCCGCTGCGTAATCAGTCCACCGAAGTTTCCGGAACTGGAGGTTTGCACCAACTCGGCCGCGCCGCTGACCTCCACGGTCTCCGCCAGGGCTCCGACCTCGAGGGTCGCGTTGATCGTGGCCGGTTGGCCGATGGTTACCTGGTTCTTCTTCGAGGAGAGCTTCTTAAAGCCCTGCGCTTCCACCACGACCGCATAGGAGCCCACTTGTACGGCTTCGAAGAGGTAGGTTCCTGCCTGCGTCGTTTGCGTGCTAAAAGTTGCGCCGGTGTTCTCATTGGTCAGGGTTACGTTTGCGCCGACAATCACGGCGCCTGACGGGTCGGTGACCAAGCCCACCACGCGGGAAGTGGTTCCCTGGGCCCATGCCCAAGCGACACACCCGCACAAAACGACCGCACCAAGAAGGACTTTCCTCATATGCACCCTCCCCACCGAGTGACTTCTCGGCCATACTACCATGATGCCCGACATACGCGGTAGAATGACCCTTTGATAATCCAATAACGGAGGAATCATGAAGCTTACCCCAGGAAAGTTGAGAGGCCTGAAAGCGGTATCGAACAAGAAGGGTGTGATCGCTGCGGCGGCCATGGATCAACGTGGCTCGCTGTCGAAGTCACTGGCTAAGGAAAAGGGCGTACTGGAGGCACAGATTACGCCCGACATGATGGCCGAATTCAAGACTGCGGTCACCCGCATCCTGACACCGCATGCCAGCGCCATCCTGCTCGACCCGGAGTTTGGTCTGGGAGCGGCCAAAAAACGCTCCAACAATGCCGGGCTGTTGTTGGCCTATGAGAAGACCGGATATGACCATACCCAACCGGGACGGATGCCCGAGCTCCTTGGAGAATGGTCGGTTCGGCGGCTGAAAGAGGCCGGAGCCGACTGCATCAAGATTCTCCTGCTCTACACCCCGTTCGAGGATCCCAAGGTCAACGATCGCAAGCATGCCTGGGTGGAACGCATTGGCGCGGAGTGCGTAGCGCATGACATTCCCTTCTTCCTGGAGTTTGTCGGCTACGATCCCAAGGGCGGCGACGAGAAGGGCCCGGAATTCGCCAAGATCAAGCCCGCCGTGGTGATCAAGAGCATGGAGGAGTTCTCCAAGAAGCAGTACTTCGTGGACGTGCTCAAGGTGGAAGTGCCGGTGAACACCGCCTACGTCGAGGGCACGCGGGCGTTCAAGGGCCCGGCGGCCCAGACCAAGAAAGAGGCGCTGGCGATCTACAAGCAGGCTGCCAAAGTCACCAAGAAGCCGTTCATCTACCTGAGCGCCGGGGTCAGCAACAACCAGTTCACCGAGAACCTGGAACTGGCCGCGGAAGCAGGCGTCAAGTTCAACGGCGTCCTCTGCGGGCGAGCCACTTGGAAGGAAGGCATCCCCATCTACGCCAAGCAAGGCCTGAAGGCGCTCGAGGATTTTCTCCGCACCGAGGGCGTAAAGAACATCCAGTCGGTGAACAAAGCGCTGGAGTCGGCCTCTCCGTGGTGGAAAGCGTACAAGTAGACCGCCGATGACCGCCGACAAACGCCGATATCTGTGTTTATCGGTGTTTATCTGTGGTTCCCTACTTCTTGCCCAAGGGAAACATCCCCTCACCGGCCGGGTGATCGCGCCGGTGATGGGATGGCAGGGTGCGGATTGGTTGGAACGTCCGGAGCGCGCTTCGGAAGAAAACACGCAGGCCGCAGTCGACGCTCTGGACATCAAACCTGGCATGGTGGTGGCGGATGTTGGCGCCGGAAGCGGTTACTACACGGAACGTCTGGCGCGCAAAGCCACCAAAGTCTACGCCACGGACATCCAGCCGGAGATGCTGGCGCTGCTGAAGAAACGCAAGCTGGCCAATGTGGAGACGGTCCTGGCCACGGCCGACGATCCCAAGCTTCCCTCAGCGGCCCTGGACCTGATCCTGATGGTGGACGTCTACCACGAGTTGGCCCAGCCTCAAGCGATGCTGCGCAAACTGCGCGCCGCGCTCAAGCCCACCGGTCGCCTGGTGCTCCTCGAGTTTCGCAAGGAAGATCCATCCGTACCTATCCGCCTGGAGCACAAGATGACCGTGGCGGAGGCGCGCACGGAAGTGGAAGCGGAGGGCTACGTCCTGGAGAAAACGGACGAACGCCTGCCCTGGCAACACATTCTGATTTTCAAGAAGAACCAGCCCACCGGCGAAGTACGGTAAGAACAGCTTCGCTGGCATCGAGATCTGAAGTCGCCTTTGGTGCGAAGGCGCCGGCCTTGAGCAGCGCCGTTACAGTGCGAGCATAATCACCGGTTGCGCAATGCCATCCGTTCTTGGATCCATGGATGGCCCAATTGAGCGGCGTGGTACCGAAGCCCTCATCCGCGAGCTGCTCGATTTGGGGTTGATAGCGCAAGATCTCGTCAACCATTTCCCCGTTTCCGTGCCAGGCAGCCCAGTGCAGGGGCGATCCGCCATGTTGGCCGCGGACATTCACCGGCCAACCTGCCTTGAGCATCAAGCGCACCGCTTGCGTGTTGTTGTTTTGCGCTGCGCCGGCCAGTCGGGGGGCGTCTTCCAGGGGGATTTCAATCGCAGCTTTGATGCTGGCCTCATCTCCCAATTCACAGGCTATGGCCACCTGAAGAGCGGCGGGGCTGCGATCCTGTAGTAACTGGAACACCTCTTGATGGCCAAACTCGTGGGCAACTTGATGCGGAGTCTTCTGCCAGCCGAGGGTCCAGATGTAGATCGTTCCACCGGCGCGAGGATCCTGTTTCGGGAACCACGCCTCGGAGACCGTCATGCGGATGCTTGCGGGATCGGCGTCCAGGAGCCGGCGAACAAGCGGGCGGTCGCCCAGAGCGGCGGCCATCAGAATGTCCGTCTGGCAGCCGCGTCCGACCAGATAGCGCGCGATCTGTTGGCGGTCGCGAACCATGTATTGCGCAGGCGTGGACTCGTGATCGATATCGCGCGCATTGATGTCTGCGCCGTGATCGAGGAGGAATTGAGCGATCTCGACAGTGGGGGCGAAATGCAGAGGAGTTTGCCCGTCGCCTCCCCGGGCGTGGACGAGTGCCGGGTTGGCTGAAACCAGAGCTTTGATTTGTTCCATCCTACCGAGTTGCGCGGCGGCATGGACGTCGACCAATGCGCCGTGCTGGATCAGGTAATTCGCAAACTCCGGGTCGCGCGCGGCGTCGTCCAGCACGCCGAAACTCCCGGCCCACCAATGGCTCCTTGCGTTGATGTCGACGCCGGCATCCAGCAGCGTCTCGACGATCTCCCGGTTTCTGTGGCTGACCGCCGCCAGCAAGGCGGTGGTCCCGAAGCTCAAGCCCGGCAACGGCTCGTTTAGCGACGCCTTCAATTCGGGATGGTCCTTCAGCACTTGGCGGACCCTCGCGGAGTCGTTCGACT
>CAYPHP010000114.1:0-8913 GCA_964410045.1 uncultured Acidobacteriota bacterium
TGCCGGGGTGAGGGCCGGGTGCGCAAGGAAAAGGTCCTGGAAGTGAACGTGCCTGCCGGCGTCGACAACGGCACGCGGCTGCGCATCGAGAGCGAAGGCGAATCCGGACCCCACGGCGGGGCTCCGGGCGATCTCTACATCGTGCTCCGCGTGGGAGAGCATCCGGTCTTCGAGCGGCACGATCAACACCTGCACTGCGTGGTGCCCATCACCGTGTGGCAGGCGGCGCTGGGCGATCACATCACCGTTCCCACGCTCGACGGCGAAGAAAAACTGCACGTTCCGGAAGGCACCCAGTCCGGGGCCGTCTTCAAGATTCGCGGAAAAGGCGTTCCGGTGGTCAACGCCAGCGGACGCGGCGACCTCTACATCACCGTCAAGGTGATCATCCCTTCCAAGCTCAGCAAGGAGCAGCGCCGCCTGTTCGAACAACTCTCCGACATCACCCCCGCCGACAACGATCCCGCCGCCAAGGGCGTGTTCGACAAGGTGAAGGACTTCTTCGGAGGGTAACCCAGTAAGGCTTAAGGCTTAAGGCTTAGGGCATAGGGCTAGAATGGGCCCATGCGAAACCCACAGAAGCTCGAAGTCTATGCACTTGCCGACGCTTTGACGATCAAGATCTATCGGATTACCAAAGGCTTTCCCAAGGATGAACTCTTCGGCCTGAGCGCGCAAATGCGGCGAGCCGCGGTTTCCGTAGTTTGCAACATCGTGGAAGGTTGTGCTCGCAACACGTCGGCGGACTATCTGCACTTCCTTGACATGGCCTACGGCTCGGCGGCGGAACTTCAGTACCAGGCAAGTTTGGCCTCCCGCCTTGGCTATCTGGCGCCTGAGGATCACGAGGTTAAAGAAGCTTGTCTTCACGTAAACAAAGCCTTGAACGGTTTGGTGCGATCGCTCCGACGCCCTTAAGCCCTAAGCCATAGGTCCCAGGCCCTAGGCCCGGCGATGCCGGGCCTGGGGTGTGGATCGGCTAGAACAAGAACTTCAGCGAGAACTGGATCTGGCGCATGTCGCCGACCAGGGAACTGATTTGGCCAAAGCCACCGGCGCCCCGCGTGGCAGCAGGCAGGCCGAATGACGGAGTATTGAACAGATTGAAGAACTCGCTTCGGAACTGCAGGTTCATCGTCTCACGGAAGCGGATGTTCTTGAACAGGGAGAAGTCGAAGTTGACGGTGCCGGGACCGTAGAGGATGTTCCGCCCGGCGGTGCCGAAGGCATACTGCGCCGGAGCGCCAAAGGCCGTCGTGTCGAACCAGCGGTCGACGCTGCGGCTGTCCAAGGTGCCGTCGCGCAGGCGGTCGGCGCGGTTGCCGCCGCCGGTGTTGAGCAGTGAAGCGCTCTCGCCTACCGTGAAGGGCAGGCCGGTCTGGAGCGTGGTAATGCCGTTGATCTGCCAGCCGCCTAGAATCCAATTGCTCGGCCCCTTGCTGGTAAGCCAGCGCTTGCCTT
Source organism: uncultured Acidobacteriota bacterium (assembly GCA_964410045.1). GTDB lineage: Bacteria > Acidobacteriota > Terriglobia > JAJPHL01 > JAJPHL01 > CAYPHP01. The sequence goes on from CAYPHP010000114.1 coordinate 1,462, forward strand.
CCCCGAATGGAAGTTCGTAGATCCAGCTAAAGACCATGCGCTGGCGGATGTCGGCGTTGCTGCTGCCGCGGTCCAAGCTGCGATCCAGAATGTTCAGCGGATTCGGTCCGCCGGCGCCGTACCCGGCTTCGGAGACGGCGTTGTCAATCCAGTGCGCCCAGGTGTAGCTGGTCAGGAAGCTCAGGCCGCGCGCGAAGCGCTTCTCACCGGTCACCTGCAAGGAATGATAGGTGGATGACGCTTCGGGGTGATTGGTGGTGATGCCCACGACATTGGGAACCACGCCGTAGTAAGGCTTGCGCGTCTGAACCGTGCCGGGTCCTGGAACGCGAACGATGTTCTCATCGTAGACCCAGCGCAGCTTCCGACCGTAGGTACCCACGTAGGCCACGGTCAGCGCCATATCGCCGATCAGGGTTCGCTGCACGTTCAGGTTGGCCTGCTGAACATAGGCTAGAGGATTGTTATAGGGAACGGCGTCGATGGTCCCGAAGGGGTTGGCGGCGTTCTTGGCGATGTCGAAATCGGTGGCCGGAAAGCCATCGCTCATGCGGTTCTCCGGCACGAAGGTGCTGGGAGCACGGGTGTAGTTGATCAGGTATGGGAAAGGACGGAGCTGGGCGAACATGGGCACGGTGTCAAAGAAGACGCCGTAGCCACCCCGAATCACGGTCTTCGGATTCCACGAGAAAGCAAAGCCAATTCGCGGCGCGAAGTTGTTTTTGTCGGTCTTCACTCCCGCGGTCCGGGAGACCTCCTTGCCGGCCAGCACAATCTTGCCGGTGGCAAAGTCGAAGTTACTGAGGTGATCGCGCTTGGAAGTGGCCGGAGTAATCAGCTCGTAGCGCAGACCCAGGTTCACGGTCAGCCGCGGGGTGATCTTCCAATCGTCCTGGATGTAAGTGGCGTGCTCGATGTAGCGATGGTAGTTCGGGCCGAGCTGGGCGGTCCGCTGGGTGTTGGAGGGAAAGCCGAGCAGGAAGCTGGCCATGGCGTGGCCGGTGCCTGTCGGGGACGCGGGATTCTGGGTGAAGCCGGCGGTGAACGCGTAGCGGCCCATCGGGTTGCCGCTCTGGAAGTGGTTGGTCTGCGGCTTAAGGAAATGCACGCCGATCTTAAAGATGTGCTTGCCGCGCGTCCAGTGCAGGTTGTCGGTGATCTGGTAGGTGTTCAGGTACTTGATGATGGGCAGGAAGGAAGAGTTGCCCAAGCCCCGGAAGCCGGTGATGTTGATGCTGGTCAAGCCCGAGGAAACATCGTCGAGGTTGGCGCCGCTGATGCCGACTTCCTGGGAGATCTTCTCACCGAAGAAGAACGGCACCGCGCCCAACCGGATGCGGGTGTAGCCCAGGCGCAACTCGTTCACCAGCGCCGGCGTGAGGATGTGGTTGTGACCGAGCGCGACGCCCTGGGTGCGGTGTTTGTTGGGGCCGGCAAAGGTAAAGCCCGCGCCGCCCTGGGCCTTTCCGGGCAACGGGGCCGGGGTAATGGTGTCGACGTCTCCGAAGGAATAGCGCACGAAAACGTTGGCCTTCTCCCCAAAGCTGTGATCGACGCGGGTGTCGAGTTGGTCGATGTTCTGCTCCCGCACCGGGCTATGGACGAAGTTGTTCGCGACGCCCGGCAGGTTCGGCTCCGGGTAGAGGGCCATCAACTTGGCTGCCGGCCCGTCGATGCGTGCGGCGGGAACCTGGTTATTGGCAAACTGCAGGCGCGTGGTGGGATCGTAAATCGGGGTCAGGCCGGTGAAATCGCCGCGACGCATAGCCGCGGTGGGCACCGAGCTGACGATGGTCTGCGCCCGGCGCTCGCGGTTGATTTCATAGCTGGCGAAGAAGAACGTGCGGTCGCGCTTGATCGGTCCGCCCAGCGTGCCTCCGAACTGGTTCAGCACGTAATGGGGCTTGGGCTGCGTGGACGGACTGAAGAAGTGCCGCGCGTCCAGAGCCTGGTTGCGCAGGAACTCATAGAGCGATCCGTGAAACGCGTTGGTCCCGGACTTGACGGAGACACTCACTACTCCGCCGGCGTTGCGACCGAACTCGGCCGAGTACAGGCTGGTCTGGACCTTGAACTCGCGGATGGCGTCCACCGACGGCTTGATCCCCACGGTCGTGTGGATGCGGTCGTAGTTGTCCACGCCGTCCACAAGGTAGGTGCTGGACGATTCCCGGGTGCCGTTGACGAAAATACCCGAGCGGGGCCGCGGATCATCGGGACGGCTGCCACCGCCGATGTTGTCGACTGATCCGAAGTTCGATCCCGGCATCAAGGTGGCAAGCTGGGCGAAGTTGCGCTTGTTCAGAGGCAGCTCGACCACGTCGCGGCTGGCTACCACGCGGCCCAGCGAAGCGGTTTCGCTGTCCACCAGCGGCGCCTTTTCGTCCACGACCACGGATTCCGCGAAGGCTCCAACCTGCAACGTCAGGTCGATGCGGGCCACCTGGTTGAGTTGGACCTCGATGCCCTTGCGCACGGCCTTCTTGAATCCGGAAAGCTCCGCAGAGATGGTGTACGCGCCCGGGGTCAGGACGGGGAATCCGTAGATGCCTTCATGATTGGATAAGGTGGCGAGCTTGATGCCGGTGGCATCGTTGACCGCGGTGACGGCCACGTTGGCCACCACCGCTCCGGAAGCGTCGGTGATGGTGCCGCGGATTGCGGCGCTGGTGGCCTGCGCGAGCGCCGCAGCCGGCAACAGGGTCAACAGCACAAGCAAGATGACGTTCAGTACTCGGGTATGAAAGGTTCTCATATCACTGACTCCTTTGCTGAGACTCGAGAATCCACACGCCCTGCGCGGGCAGGGTTTTCTTCAGGACGGCCCGGCCGGATTCCTGGACCGCGGTCACCGGCTGACCGGTCACCAGGTCGCGGAACACGGCTGTCGCTGCGCTGCGAAGGCGGACCTCCGCGGGCAATTCCTTTTCGGCGTCGTTCATAATGAAATAAAGGGTGTAGCCTGGCCCATCCATCCAGCGGACTTCGACGCCCGAGGAGGCCGAGACGGGACGGTCGACGCCGGCCCAGTCCAGCAGGCCGTTGAAGAAACGTTCCAATTGCGGGTCCTTGGTGCGTTCATAGGCCATGCTCAGGTACGAGCCGGCGTAGAGCGTCTTGCCCTTGCCGTGCTTGGAGACGATCATGGCCGGCGACCCGTCATCGAAATTGGCCACCACTTGCCCCGCGCCCAACGTTTCCAGCGCTTCCTTGTAAACCGTGCCCGGAAGCGCGGCGCCTGCGGCCAGCAGCGGCAGCGACGCGTCCTTGCCCTTGACGATGAGCTTGGTCTGAGTAACCGGAGTGACCACCGTCTCGCGCGCGCCGAAGACCGCGTCCAGACCGAAGCCTGGAATAGTGGGCGTGGCATAGCCGCGTGCGTCGTTCCATGCGGCGCGAGCCTCGAGCACCGCGGCTCCGCCCTGCTCCACGTAGCGGGCAATGGCCTTCGCCGTGCCCTCCCCCATCATGATCGGATATGGGACGTAGAGCAGTTTGTAGCCGCCCACTCCGTTTTCAGCGATGTCGTCGCCGTGGACGTAATCCACCGGCACGTTCTGCGGGAACAGGGCGCGGTACATACCCATCCAGGAATCGCGCTCGACACCTTCGTACTCATCCTGTGCTCCCGGCGGCGGCAGACGGCGCGGTCCGCCGACCATGTAGGCCAGCGGGTTGTAGACGATTGCCACCTGCGCCTTCGGCGGACGCGCTTTCAGAAACTTGTCCGAGTTCTGGGTGACCACTTTGCCGATCTGGCCCAGTACTTTGCTGCGCTCGGTCAGACGGCCATCGAGATTGATCAAGCCGTAGCCACCTGATTCGTAGCCCGAGTTCATGGGATAGAAGGCGTAGAAGTTCAGGGCCTTTGCTCCACGTCCGAGCGCGCTCCAAGTCCAGTGGGTCAGGTCGCCAGAGGTGACCGGGATACTCACCCGCAGGCCTACGGTCCCGAAGCCCGCTTGAAACTCGCCGAGGACGTAACCGTCCGAATAGCGGTATGCGGAAGAGCGGGTGAAGTCCAGTCGTGCGCCGCGCATCACCAGATCCTGACCCACCGGAGCGTTGTGCTTGGGATAGGCCGAGAGTCCCCAATACTGGATGATCTTGGCCATCTTCCAGTCGTCCGGATTGCCGCTGCCAGCCAGCGGGCTGGTGACTAACGACGGCGAAGCCGAGTGGCTGGTGACCACTCCACGGGGCGCTTCAGCCAGCACCGCTTCGGCCTTGCTCTTCAGGTCCAGGGCCAGCTTGTCGAGCAGGAAATAGCGCCAGTCGACGTAGTCGGTGTAGGAAAGGATGGTCGAGAAACGGGGCGCGTCGAGTTGTTCCCACGCCGTGAAGCGGCGATACCAGGCGCGGTTCACCGCGTCCAGCGATCCATACTTTGCCTTCAACCAGTTGCGGAAGCGGGCCACGCTGCTTGGGCAATAGCAAAACTCCGGCGCGCTCAGGAAACGCATGCTGGCCCAATTGATGACGTGCGGTTCGCTCCACAGATCCCAGCCGTAGAAGGATTTGTGTTTGGCCGCCTCTTTGGCTAGCTCGCCGTAAAACTTCAGGACTTTTTGGCGAACGCCCGAATGGTCGAAGCAAAAGCCCGGCGCCGCCTGCGACTCCACCACGTAGCCGCTGTTGGCCACGAAGCGCGAGTCTGGATGCTGTACGCCGACCCAGTCCGGCGCCGAGTCGATGTAGACCTGGATGATCACCTTCAGCCCGACTTCATCCGCCAGTTCCAGGATCTGGCGTAACTGGCGTAGATCGTACTTCCCTGAGGCCGGCTCTGCGGTGCTCCAATCCACCCAGGTCTTGATGGAGTTGAAGCCCAGGTCCTTGATCTTCTTCAGGTCGTCGCGCCAGGCTTCGCGGTTCTTCTCCGGGTCGGGTTCGAGCATGGGCGCGCGGACTTTGCCGCCGCCGTACCAGACGGCAAACGGAAGGAAGGGCTCCTCGCCCTTGCTGCGGACTTGCTCCTGTGCGAATAAGGAAGAAGCGAGAATGAGAATTGCTGCGGCGGCTTTCAACATCCAACCCTCCCCAAGGTCTTTCTCACCTGCCGGACGCGTTCACCAAGTCCAGCGTGATTTCGTAACGATCCCCGCGCATCACGGACTGAACCAGCTCAAAGGGCCGGCCGGATTCCAGGTAGGTGATGCGCTCGGCCGCCAGGGCCGGCGATCCCTCTGGCACCTGAAGCAACGCGGCATCCGCGGCATCCAGGTTCACGGCCCGATGGATTTCCCGGGCACGCGCCGGGATCAGCCTGTGCTTGCTTCGCAGAAACTCGTAGAGCGACGCACCCTCGACAAACTCGTCTGCGATGCCCGGCGCGAGATCCAGGGGCACATACGCGGTCTGGATCCCCATGGGCCGATCATCGGCCTGACGCAGGCGTTTGAGACAGAACACCTGGACGCCCTCTTCCACGGTCAACTTCTCGGCGACCTCGCCCTCGGCGTCAATCACTTCGCGCTCCAGCACCCGCGACGTCGGCTTGACGTGACGCGCGCGCATCTCCTGCGTGAAGCTGGTCAACTCGCGCGGGCCGACGTTCACGGTCGCGCCGGAAACAAACGTCCCCCGTCCCTGTTCACGGCGCACGAACCCGGCGATCACCAGATCGTTCAGCGCTTGGCGGATGGTGGCTTTACTGACTCCGTAGTGCTCGGCCAGTTCGTTCTCCGAAGGCAGTTGTTCCTCGGGCTTCAGCTTGCCGCGCTTGATCTTGTCTAGGAGGATGGTTTTGAACTGATGGTAGAGCGGAACGGGGAGAGCACGGTCAATCATGTGCCATCTACAGGAACTCATGACATCATAAAGACAGGTCCTCCGTATGTCAAGAAGATCTTGAAGTGATTTCGTAGTTACGATTCGGACTTGCTGCATACTCAAGAAGAGAGGAGGTTTAGCAGTTTGGCTCCGGTTACCTTCTCGTTGCGCTGCCTGGCGTGCGCTGTGACTGTTGTCACGTTCGGAGTGCACACCCTGCCGTCACTGCCGTCCGTTTCGTGGGACGCGGACGCGTCGCCTCAAGGAGAGTACAGCGTTGAGCAAGTGAGGTCCCTGCTGCAGCGCGAAACAGGGGGAGTCTTCACCCTGATGGCGAAGCCTTGGGGCGCAAGTTCACTCCGCTCTACGTAACCGGTGACTTTAGTGGCGACGGGGAAGTGGACGTTGCGGCCTTGGTATCGATTCAGACCGATAGTCTCGCGGAACGCCTGACCGAGAACCCACGGTGGTCGATCCCGGGACTCGTTATCACAAAGACCCTATCGGAGCAGACAAGCTCTCGTTGGAGGGAAGCACGACGAAACCTCTGGAAGCTCGCAAGGGAGGGTCCGGCGGAGGTCTTGCTGCTGATCATCCATGGGTCTACGAGGCCCAGCCAGCGTATGAAGGTTGCCCTACTCGACTTCTCCTACAACGGTGAGTTGAAGATGAGCGTTTCCCGAGCCGCACTACGAGCATCCGCTGCGGGCGACGGCCCGGTGATCAGACCGCCCCGTCTCAGAGGGGACACCATTCGATTCCTCGACGAACGGGGAGAAGGCACGGCGGTATTCTGGGATGGGCGCCGATACCCGTGGTACCCAGTCGTACCATAGCGGTGCGCGGGTCGTGCCGTGGACTCCCCGGCATCGGCGAGTTCTCAGCTCATCTCGGAGTTACAATAGGTCCATGTCAGACACCATCTTAAGCACCGACATTCATCCCACGCCGCTCACGGTCCTCAGCGACGAAGAGGAGATGTTCCGCAAGAGCGTGCGTGATTTTGCCCGTGAACAAGTCCTGCCCAAGGCCAAGGAAATGGACGAGTCCGCCCATTTCGATCCCGCCCTTATTCAAGAATTCTTCCGCCTGGGCCTGATGGGCATTGAAGTCCCCGAAGAGTACGGAGGCGCTGGAGGCAACTTCTTCCAGAGCATCCTGGCCATCGAGGAGCTGTCCTACGCCGACCCCTCCGCGGGCGTCGTCGTGGACGTGCAGAACACTCTAGTCAACAACATCTTCCTGCGCTGGGCGAATCCGGAGCAGAAACGCCGCTACTTCCCGCGCCTGTGCGCCGACACGTTGGGCGCGTTCGCCCTTTCCGAAGCCGGCTCGGGCAGCGACGCCTTTTCCCTGGCCTGCCGGGCCAAGGAGCAGGACGACCACTTCGTGCTGAACGGCCAAAAGCTGTGGATCACCAACAGCATGGAAGCCGGCCTGTTCATCGTTTTCGCCAACGCCAACGTGGAAGCCGGATACCGCGGCATCACTGCCTTCATCGTCGAGAAAAACACCCCGGGCTTCCGCGTCGGGAAGAAGGAAGACAAGCTGGGGATCCGCGCGTCGTCAACGTGCGAGCTGATTTTCGAAGACTGCAAGGTGGATCGCGACAACGTGCTCGGCGAAGTCGGCAAGGGCTACAAGATCGCCATCGAGACGCTCAACGAGGGGCGCATCGGC
>CAYPHP010000115.1:0-8899 GCA_964410045.1 uncultured Acidobacteriota bacterium
GTCGCCCTTGTTGCGATAGAAATGGCCTCCGGCCAGCAGGTCCAGCCAGCCGTCGTGATCGAAGTCCACGAACAGAACGCCGGGACCGCCTGGCATCTCAGTGAACTTTTCGAACTTGCCCGGCGCAGCGCTTTGATACAGGACCACGTTGTCGCCTTGAATGACGGCCAGATCTGCGCGCCCGTCATTGTTGATGTCGCCAGCGGCACATGCTGTCCCTGTCCACGCCTCTGGCAACGGATCAAGCCTTCCGGAACGATTGCGAAACAAGGCAGACCCAGGAATAAGCACATCCGGCCGTCCGTCGCCGAAAGAATCGAGTACACAGGCGGCCGAGCCGCCTTTCAGTTCTGTGGCCAGAAAACGGACGGCAATCGCGGGCGGCGCGGACCCCGTCGACCGTGGCGACTCCTCCGCCAGGGAGTACTGGCCTTGCTCGCCGTACTGCTGTCCGGCCGCTTCATTCAGCCGGGATGCAGCGGTCAGTTCCTGAAATCTCTTCAGGTAGACATTTCCCTTTTCGGCGTCTCCGGAGAGAACGTAGGACCGGCCCAGACCGAACAAGGCGGAGACGAACGTGGGATCTTCGTCGACCACTCGACGATAGTGCGCTATCGCGGCGGGGTACCTCTGCAAAGCGAAGTTCACCGCGCCCAGGTAGTAGCGCAGGTGGAGGTCATCCGGATCGATTTGTGAAGCGGCCTCGAAGGCTCGAAGGGAGTCCTCCAGCCGGCCCAGCTTTCTGTAGAGCAAGCCGAGATTGTAGCGGACACGGATGTTGTTGGGCTCACGCGCCAGAACCGCGCGGAACAGTTTCTCCGCGTCCTCATGCCGGCCCTGAGCAAGAGCCGCGATCCCCTGGTTCAGTGTATGCCCCGCCCGGGCGAAAGCCGCGCGCGCCTCTGCGTACTTGCCTTGGGACATCAAGGCTACGCCATGGTTGGTTTGACCGGCCTGATTGGAGCGCGTTTGCGGGCTAGCGGCTGCCAGGAGGACCAGCAGCACCGCCAGGAGTCCGCACGTACGGTCGGCTTTCGACAATTCCGGATCCTTCCTTGAAGAAATGCGTTTTCCCGGCGGCCACGTTCTTCACCGCTTCGCTCGAGCCACTTGGCCAATGTACTTCTACGGTCGAGACCGTCTGATCATCGTCCAGGCCGAAGTGTAAAGCTAGTTCGCTCTGAGAGCAGTATCCTTGGCCAGCTTTCAATGTCTGCCAGAGCCAGCCTCGCGAAGTCTGGATACGGACACGCGTTCCCACGCCTGACCGGTTGGCCTTGGTTCCGGTGAACTGAAAGCGCACCGACGAGTGACGTGCGCCGGTGTTGCGGAAAAGATACGCCGGTCCGCCGTTGGTGGTGACCAGCAAGTCGAGCGCTCCGTCCTGATCGAAGTCGGCGTAGGCCGCGCCCCGGGCCACAACGGGCCGCTGTAAGTCTCCGGCGCGGGCAGTCACTTCTTCAAACCGCTTTCCGCCGGTGTTGCGAAACAGATGCGGCGGCATGGCGTAGGTGATCCGCTGCTGCACGCGGTTGATGGCGGAATCCAGATGGCCGTTGGCGGCGAAGATGTCCGGCCGGCCGTCGTTGTCGTAATCGAAGAAGAAGACCGCAAAGGCCAGGGTCAACAAGCTGGCGCGGCCCACAGCCGAAGAAGGGGCTTCATCCAAAAACAAGCCATGCCCTTCGTTGTGGTACAGGCCCAGCATCTGGTTCGAGAAGTTGCCGATCACGACGCTAGGAAGACCGCTCGCATCATAGTCTGCCGCGTCCACGCCCATGCCCGCGCGCGCCACGCCTTCCTCGCTGAAGGCGATGCCTGCCGCCACCCCGCGCTCGCTGAACGTACCGTTCCGATTGTTGCGATAGAGCTTGTTGGGCTGCGTATCGTTGGCAACTAGCAGGTCCGGCCAGCCATCCATGTCGTAGTCCAGCGCCACGACGCCCAGCGATTTCGAGGTCCGGTCGGCGAGGCCCGCCTTCTCGGTGGCGTCTTCAAACGTCCCGCCGCCACGATTGCGGTACAACTTCGAGCTGACGCCCTTGTACGATTCCGGCGTGCAGTAGGATTTGTTCTTGCCGTCCAGCGTGCACCACAGGTCTTTCTCAGGGGACCACTCCACATAATTGGCAACGAATACGTCAAGGAGCCCGTCCTTGTCGTAGTCGAACCAAGTGACCGAAGTTCCGAAGCTGGCGTTGCGGATACCGGCCTGCTTGGTTGCATCGCGAAAACGCATTCCGCCCTCGTTGTGGAACAGACGGTCGCCATCGAGCGCCGTGATGTAGATGTCCGGCAGGCCGTCATTATCGTAATCGCCTACCGCGACGCCCATCGCCTTCATGCGTACGCCGATCCCCGAAGGCCCAGTCACGTCCCGGAATGTCGCGTCACGATTGTTGCGGTAGAGCGCCGGCGGTCCATCCAGGTTCAGCAGCAGGATGTCTGGGTATCCGTCGTTGTCGAGATCCACAAAAGCGCAGCCTGAGCCCAGCGTCTCTGGAAGGTACTTCTTGCCCGTTGCGCCGGTGGCGTGCCGAAAACGAATCCCCGCCTTGGCCGTGACGTCGACGAACGTCTGGCAGAACAGGGAACCACAGATAAACACGGATAAACACAGGTAGAGCCGGTTAGTCATGCACGTGGATCATCTGGCGTTCGTTGTTGTCTGCGGGATGGATTCGGCGGTAATCGCCGGTGATGGCCTGCGCGGACTCCTCCGCCTTGAAGCGTAGATACAGTTTCTCCTCGCGGGTCGCCTGGACCTCGTCTTTCAGGCCGCGGTAGCAGAGCATCAGGGTGTAGTGAGCCTGCAGGTCTTCGGGATCCACTTCGAGCACCTTCTGCAGAGCCGTGACGCCGCGCTGATACTCTCGCTTGAGGAAGTGGATGCGTCCGACCTGGTTCAGCGCCACGCGGTCGCGCGGATATTGATCGAGAACCAGCTTCAGCTCCGCCAATGCCTTGTCGTATTCGCCCGATGCCTTCAGCACCAGCGCCTTGAAGAAGTGGGCCCGGGCCAGTCTCGGATCGATCGCCAGTGCCTTCTCAATCCACGGTCCGGCCGCTTCGGTTTCGCCTTCCTGGACCAGGCAGCGCGCGACGTTCAGAAAACCGTCCGCATAGCCGGGATCCAGTTCCGTGACTTTCGTGAAGGCCGCCTCTGCGCCTTTCAAATCGCCCTGCAGCAGCAATCCGATCCCGTAATCGTTCCAGCGCTCCCGATCGATCTTGTCGCCGCGATATGTGGCCGTCACGGGCGTGCCAATGGAAAGCACGGCGGATGCCTGGGCCACGGCGACCACGGGGACTTCGGGGATCTTCTTCATCGCCCCCGACACCTGCTTGAGGTTTCCGGTGAAGGCCACGGGCCGGTTATCAAAGTGCGGCGTGAACTCGCCCGCGCCCATCACTCCGGCGTAGGCGAACTGGGTATAGAACCAGGCGAACTTGCGATAGTTCACCTTGGCCTGTAACCGGATGGGTCCCGACACATTCGCCGGAATCTTCATTCGGTAGTGGACCACGTCGGCGGCGCCCGGTGGAATCAGGCGCGCATAGAGCACCGATCGCGTCGCGAACGCGTTGCGTTTGTTGATGGGGTTGCCCTGAGCGTCGAGCTGCAAGGAGCGATAGAAGTGCGCGCCTCTCTCCACCGGCCCGTTGCCGTCCTCCAGATAGCCGCTGTGGTAGAAGCGCTTGCCCTCGGCGTCCAAGGCTTCAAGTTCCACCCACACGTCGAACGAATCGACGGTGCCTCCCGGGAAGAAGTGCCCGACCTTTCGGGTCCGCACTACCACTTCCACCAACACATCGTCGCCCGGCTTGACCACCGGCCGCACCTTGTCAATCGGAGCGATCACGGGCCGCGCTTCGCGGACCATTCCACCCTGGGGGGCCAGCGCTTCTTCCCCGACGGCAAACGCGGTGGCAAGCTGCGGTTCGCGCGCCCCAGACCGACCGGTTCCCTGCTCCCTGACGGGAGCCAGCGCGAAGATATCCACAGTCAGGTATCCGCTGCGCAGAAACTCAATGGTGTTGTTAAGCTGTTCGCGATCGTTGTTGGCCAGCGGCACGGCGGTGTTAGCCGCCAGGAAACGATGATTGTGGATGTACCCGTTGACGTTCCCGAAGTCGCTGGACGGCGTCAGCGGCATGTGACACTGCGAACAGGTGGACGACTCCTTGGGATAGTAGAACGACCGCGCGCCCTGACCCGAGACGCCGCTGGCCTGCCAGGCATCGTATTCGTTGAACCCGCGAATCCAGCGGTAGCTGTTCACCGGCACGTCCAGATGGACCTTGTGGCACGTGGAACAGAATTCCGGCGAGTCCTGGCGCATGAACGGCTTCATGAAGGTGCGGCGATGCGCCTGCGGCGCGGCCAAGGTTACGAACTTACCCACCCACCGGATCGCCGCGTTCTTGCTGACGGCCAAGTCGTGCAACGCGGGATACTCGATCCGGAATCCACCGTTGCCCATGCTGTCCTTGGCCTGCACGATGGCGTGACAGGACATGCACCCCAGCCCGGCCTGGGCCTCCGGCGTGTTGACCACTTCCTTGATTGGACGGTCGAACATGCCGCTAAACAACAGCGCATGATCGTGGCACCCGGCGCACCAGCGCGACGGCTTCGTCCCGCCGGTGACTTCCTGCATGTACTCAATCGACTTCCGGTAGAACTGGTTGTTGAACGAGCCGAAGTGGTGCACCGAGCTTTCCCATTGCTGGTAAATCATGGCGTGACACGGCTCGCAGCTCTTCGACTCCATGAAGAAGTTCGAGGGAATCCGGCCACCCGTGTTGGTGGACGCCGAAGAGGGAAAGAACAAGCCTTGAGGACCGTCGCCTTCTCCATCCATGCTCAGCGGCGGGGGTGAATTGCGGATGCGCGACCACGGATCGGGATTTCGGGCGCGGTACCCGGCTATAGCCAAGGGAAAGATCAGGCAGGCGGCCAGCAGTGTCACGTAGTCCTTGCGCCGAATGTCCCAGGCCAGCAGGATCATGGCCGCGATGCCCAGCAAGATGTGCGCCCACAGGATTCCACGGTTGGGGCGTATCGCTCCGTACTTGGCCAGGATCAGCCCCAGCCCGCCGACCAGCAGTAGTAAGGTGAACAGGCCCCGGCGCGGATCACCCCACAGCCGCCAGATCAGAAGTCCCAGAAACAGGATCCCGCCGAAGACGTGGAACAGCACGTTGCCGACAAAAAACAACGTAGGGTCGGAGAAGCTGGCCAGGTAAGCGCTGTTCAGCAGGATCAGACACGCACTCGCCCAGGTTAGCCGTCGTGCCATCCACAGTATTCTAGCGCAAGCCGGGCCCTGCTATGGCGGCGTGACGGTGGTGATCACGTTGCGATTCGAGTCGCGCAGTGTAAGGATCAGGTCACCAGCCCCATTGGGACCGTAGGTGGTCCGGCCATAGAGCTTCATGGTCACTTCCTGGGTGTCGGAAATGTAGAAGGCTCCGAAGCCGACCGAGCCCTGGCCGAGGAATCCGCCAGTATTCACCCCGCCGACGAAGTAGTCCGCCGCCACGCCCAATTGGAAGTTGAAGGGCGCAGGTCCCGAGCTGTAGACCTCCACAATGTAGAAGCCGGGCGTCAGCGATTGCGTCAGACGCAGGGGCGAGAGGCCGGTCACCGGCGTGCCGACTTGGCGGCGATTGCTGTCCAGGAAACGCAGTGTCAGCACGCTTCCAGTGTTGGTTTGGGCGTTCAGCGTAGCGGTCACTGTCTGTGTCGCGTCGATCAGGAAGGCTCCGAATCCCGGTGTCGCCGCGTTGGCCGCCAACCCTCCCCCAAGGTTGAACCCTCCGGGAGCCTTGCCCGCTGAAGACACCACTTCCAGACCCCACGCTCCGCCCAGCGCACCCGTCGCCAGCGACGCCTCCAGGATGTAGAATCCCGGCTCCAAGGTCCGAACCAGCCGCGGCTCGAACGAAGTCAGATTCAGATTCGCCGGCGGACCTTCCTGATTCACGGTGAAGGTTTGATCGGCCACCGTGATCGTTCCCGTTCGTGCGCTGCCAGTGTTGGTCTGGAACGAGAAGAATGCCGCGCCGTTTCCACGCCCGCTGGATGTGCTGGTCAGCACAATCCACGGCGCCTGACTCGTCACAGTCCAGTTACAGGTCTCCTGTGTAAGGATCTGGAATCCGCCGGTGCCGCCGGACGACACGAAGTTGAGATTGCCGGGTACGAGGCTGTAAGTGCAGCCGACCAAGGAAGCCGCGCGAATGCGGAAGTTGTCGGTGTCCGCGAAAAAGATGTTCTCGTCATCGTCCACCGCCAGGGTCCGCTGGCCGCGGATCGAGGCGGCGGTAGCCAAGCCCCCATCGCCAGAGAAGCCCGCGGTCCCGTTGCCCACCACGGTGCTGATGAATCCGCCGCTGACCCGGCGAATCCGATTGTTGTCACCGTCGGCGATGTACACGTTGTCCGGCCCGCCAACCGGTAAAGCCATGCCCCGCGGCAGGCTCAGCGTAGCAGCCGTAGCCGCTCCGCCGTCCCCGGCGAATCCGCCGGCGCCATTCCCGGCAAAGGTATTGATAATCCCGTTGCTCACCCGGCGAACCCGGTTGTTGGCCGTATCGGCAATGTAGAACACCCCGGTCGTGCCCACGACGGCCACTCCCTCGGGAAACGCCAGCGACGCATTCAGCGCCCCGCCGCCGTCGCCCGTGAAGCCGAAGACGCCTCTTCCGGCTACCGTGGTGATGATCCCGCTGGTGCTGATGCGCCGGATTCGGTGGTTCGTGCGATCGGTGATGTACAACTGGTTCAGGCCGTCCACGGCGATGCCGTAGACGTCACTGATCGCTGCGTTTGTCGCTTGACCCGAGTCGCCGGAGAAGCCGGTGACGCCAGTCCCGGCGACCGATGTGATCGTCCCATCCACGGCAATGCGGCGGATGCGGTAATTCTTTTGGTCAGCGATATACACCTGACCGTTGCTGTCCACGGCCACGGAGTAGGGCGTATTCAGTTGGGCGCTGACGGCGGGCCCGCTGTCACCCGAATAGCCCGGTGTTCCGTTGCCGGCGATGGTGGTGATCACGCCCAGCGGATCGATCTTGCGAACGCGATGGTTGTCGCTGTCGGCAAAGTAGACGTTGCCGTACTTGTCCAAGGCGATGCCGGTCGCCTGGCGCAATTGCGCTCCGGAGGCCGCGCTGCCTTCCCCGGCAAACCCCGGCGTGCCGTTTCCGGCTAGCGTTTGGATCAATCCAGTGGTCCCCAGCAGCGCGGGCGCTTGGGTCACGGTGTAGATTTGGTCTGCCGCCTGGATCGTGCCCGTTCGGCTGGCGCCGGTCCGGTTTGCGGTCACTTGAAAGGAAACGACAGCGTTCCCGGTGCCGCTCCGGGTGATCACCGTGATCCAGCTATCGCTGGTGGACGCGGTCCAGGTACATCCGGCTGAAGTGACCAGGTTGAAGGATGCGCTTCGGCTGGAGCTCCCGGAACGCAGCTCGCTCATCGGAGACAGGGTGAACGTGCAGTTGCCCGTCTGGGTGATTGTGACGGTCTGTCCAGCGATGGTCAATTGAGCCTGGCGGGTCAATGTGCTGCTGTTGACGGCCACGTCGAATCCCACTGAGCCGTTGCCGGTTCCGCTGGCCGTGCGAACGGTGACGAAGGCGTTGTTGGACGATGCCGTCCACGCGCAACCTTCCGGAGCGGTAACGGTAATCGTCCCGGTCCCGCCGGTGGTCGTGAAGGTCTGCGAGGTGGGCGAGACGCTGTAGGTGCAGGGCGCGCCGGGCTGGATCACCGTCACGCGCAGGGACCCGATGGTCACGATGGCTGTTCGTGCGGCGCCGCTGGTATTGGCCGCCGCCGTGAAGCTGATCGTTGCGTTGCCGGTTCCGCTCGCGGGACTGACCGTGAGCCAGGTGGAGTCGCTGGTGGCGACCCAGGTACACCCGGCCGTAGTCTGCAAAGCTCCCGCCGACACCACGCCTCCCGTTGACGGCACGTTGAAGGTCAGCGCACTGGGACTCAAGGCAAACGGACAGACCGGCGCCAAGGCCACCTTCCGGACGCGATGGTTAGTCGAGTCCGCAATGAGCAGGCTGCCGGCGGCGTCGATCACCAAGCCCGTCGGTGCGTTTAGCTGGGCGCTGGTGGCAGTCCCGCCGTCGCCGGAGAAGCCCGCCGTACCCGTGCCGGCAACGGCGTTAATGATGCCGTCGGTACCGACGCGGCGAACCCGATGGACACCAGGGTCACTGATGTAGACATTTCCGGCGGTATCCACCGTTGCGCTAGTCGGCACGGTGAAGGTAGCCGCGGTTGCCGGGCCGCCATCCCCCGCTGATCCTGAACCGCTGGTCCCGGCGAAGGTGGTCACCGCGCCGCCGGCAAAGCGCAGCACAGAGCGTTGTTGCGGGACCACGGCATACACCACGCCGGAGGCGTCCACGGCGAGACCGGTCACTTGGGCGGGCACAAACGGCGCGCTCACCACCGTGAGCAACGTGGAGATGATCCCCGCCGTCGAGACCTTGCGGACTGTGGAAGCAGCCGCAATATAGAGATTGCCGGATGGATCGAGCGCGACAGCCAGCGGGAACCCCACGGAGGCGTTGGCCGCCTGGCCTCCGTCGCCGGAGATCACTGCGGTCCCGTTTCCGGCAACCGTGGTGATGCGACCATCGGTACCGACCTTGCGGATCCGGCTATTCTGTGTGTCGGCGATGTACACGTTGCCCGCGGCGTCCGCGGCAATGCTTTGCGGGCTGTTGAGCTGGGCGCTGACCGCCAGTCCGCCATCGCCGAAGAACCCGGCGGAACCGGTACCCGCCAGCGTGGTGATAATCCCGGCGGAGGAGATCCGCCGCACGCGGTGGCCGTTCTCGTTGCGGTAGTCGGCCAGCGGCTGCGTCCCCG
>CAYPHP010000116.1:0-8896 GCA_964410045.1 uncultured Acidobacteriota bacterium
TCGAGTACATGAGGTATTAAACCTGGGAATTTTGTATCTCGATCTATTTCTTGTGTTATTCCGCGCACTATGGGTTAGAATCCCCACCCAGCCGGCAGCGAGAGGCGCTGCGCCCGGCTTCAGGTCAACACCTTAGAGTTTGGCAGAGTGTTTGCTTGACCGACTGAAAGGGATCTCGCTTGCAGGAGGCTCGTGATGGTGCGTCTTTTGTGTCTGCTCCCGTTGCTGTTTTTCTCTACAGTGCCGGCATTCGGGCTGGAAGTTCCCGGTGCCATCCAGGCGTTGCGGGCACGGATTGAGCAATCGGGCCCGCGGGGTGCCGTGAGCGACCGGTACGAGTATTGGATTCACGAAGATCGAATCCTCTACCGCCAGGCCACCGGACCATCAGATGAGCCCTATCGAGAAGTGAAACTCCCTGGCGGCGGCCTGCGGATGGCGGCCACCAACGACCAGGTTTACGTGTGGATTCACGGCGCCGTACTGAATTACGCGGTGGGCCAGCACGGTCTGACGGAGCCAGCCTTAGTTCTGGCCTCGGAAGATCCGGCCGCCCTGGCCGCCCTCCAGCGCCAAGCCTCGCCGACTCTCACGCCTTCATCGCGCTCGGAAGTGGTGATTACCCCGCAGCGGCTCTTGGTGGCAAATATGGGTGGAGGTGTCAGCCCGACCGGCGTATCCGGCGATTCCATCACCGGGATCAACGTGGTGGCCAACCAGGTGATCGCCACCGGCCCGCTGAGCGCAGGGGACTCGCCACAGCTGGTGGCGGTGCTTCCCAATAACGGGAAAGCCTTCACTTCCAACTATGGGTGCAGCACCTGCATCAACAGAGGCTTCGGCGTGGTGGATCCGCAGACTCTGAACAAGACGGCCACCATCACGCCGGGCCGGATACCCTTCGCCCTGGGCGTGTCGAATGACGGGACGCGCCTGATTGGCAGTGATGGGACCTCAGTACTTGCCTTCGACACCGGGATCCACAGCCTTCAGGGCCAGGTGGATGTGGGTCTACCCGTCCAGGATCTAGTGATTTCCTCGGACAGCAAGACTGTTTATGCGGTCAGTTCTTCCGCAACGACAGGCGTCAACAAGGTGACGGTCCACTCTGCCACCAACGTAGCCCTTCTAAAGACCTATGCCGTGCAAGGGACCGACTGCTTCAGCATCGCGATCTCACCGGACGACAAGCGCCTGGCGATTGCCTGTACCAAGAACCCCTCGATTGTGATCCTGGATGCTGCCACTGGAAATCTGGTCACTTCAATGCCCTCGACCCCTAGCTTCGGGCTGACCTATTCGCCGGATGGTAAGCGGCTTTACGTGTCCCATGTGGACACCAACGCCGTCGAGATCCTGGACACGGTGACCAACACACGGATCAAGCAGATCGGGGTGCAGTCCGCGCCGTCGCGAATCACAGTGAACAAGACCGGCAATCGCGGATATGTCTCGAACACCCTGGCATCCAGCGTCTCGGTGCTCGACCTGGTCGCCGATGCCGTAATTGCTAACCTGCCGGTGGGCCCTTTGCCTTTCGGATCGGCGCTGACAACCCCCGCCCCGAACCTCATTGTTCAGCCGGCGCAATTGAACTTCACCGCCAAGGCCGGACAGGCCAACCCGGAGCCTCAGAACCTGGCGCTGAGCCTGGATCAGGGCACGGGCGATTGGACCGTCGTCACGCGCACCCTCAGCGGCGGCAACTGGCTTTCTGCCTCGCAGGCTTCCGGAACATTCCCGTTCACGCTGGTGGTTTCCGTCAACACGTCGGGGTTGGCGGTGGGTGCCTACAACGGCACCATCACGGTGACCGCGCCGAATACGCAGGGCAGTCCGCAGGCGATCTCTGTCGCCCTGCAGATCACCGCCTCCGGGACCCTGGCTTTGTCCACGCAACAGTTGACCTTTGAGAGCGTAGCCGGGGGACCTGCGCCGTCGTCGCAGACGGTGAACATCACCGGCAGCAGCGGAACGATGAACTGGGCGGCGGTGGTGACTGGAGGGAACGCGCCCTGGTTGAGCCTCGGCGCGGCTTCGGGAACCACGCCCGGTACGCTGACGGTCAGCGTGAATCCGCAAGGCTTCCCGGCAGGAAGGCTGGAAGCGACCGTATCCATCAGTTCCACGGACGCCTCGAACTCGCCGCAAACATTCAAGGTGGTCTACACGATCGGCGCCGGTCCGGCCGTCCCTGCGGGTGGTGTGGTCAACGCCGCCAGCTTTGCGCAAGGTGTTGCGGTTGCGCCCGGGGCGTTGGTGTCGATCTTCGGCTCGAACTTTGGTGTCACTTCGCCTGTCGGGGCTTCTAGCCTGCCGCTGCCGACGACGCTGGGGAACGTGAAAGTGACGATGGGCGGGTTCGCTGCGCCGTTGGTCTTCGTCTCGGCCAGCCAGATCAACTGCCAGGTGCCGTACGAACTGGCCGGGCAGACCACCACGTCGGTCGTGGTGCAGGCTGGAACTGCGTCGAGCGCCCCATCGACCATGGCCCTTGCAGCGTCGGCGCCGGGAATCTTCACCGCGACGTTGAGTGGCCGGACGCAGGGAGCGATTTTGAACAAGGACAGTTCCTTGAACACGCCGGCGAATCCGGCAAAGGCTGGGGAGATCGTGCAGATCTTCGCCACCGGTCCAGGACCGCTGGCCAACACGCCGAAGAGCGGGGAAGCGGCACCGGGATCGCCGTTGGCGACCACGGTGACTAATCCGGTGGTGCTCATCGGCGGCAAGGCAGCGGAAGTGGTCTTCTCCGGCCTGACGCCGGGGCTGGTGGGCTTGTGGCAGATCAACGTGGTGATCCCGGCGGACGTGACTCCGGGTGACGCGGTGACGGTGCAGGTCCAGCACGGCGGCGTTTCCAGCAACACCACCATTCTGGCTGTCGCGCAGTAACGTATACTCCACTCCGTGGAGTGGACCGGGCGGCGGATCGGGCATTACCTCATTCAGGAAAAGCTGGGAGAGGGCGGGATGGGTGTCGTCTATCGCGCCCTCGACGAAGTCCTGCTGCGCCCGGTCGCGGTCAAGCTGTTGCCGGCCGACAAGGCCGGCGATCCGGAGCGGCGTGAGCGCTTTTTGCAGGAAGCGCGCGCGGCTTCGGCGCTCAACCATCCCGGCATTGTCACCATCCACGGGATGGGCGAGCAGGACGGGCAGGCCTTCATCGTCATGGAATACGTCGAAGGCCAAAGCCTCCGAGAGTTGCTGAAGTCTGGGGCGGCCGATGCGCCGCGCCTGCGGGCGATCGCGGTCAGCGCTGCCGAGGCGCTCTTCGCCGCGCACATCCGCGGACTGGTCCATCGCGACATCAAGCCCGACAACATCATGGTCACCGCCGAAGGCCGCGCCAAGATCCTGGATTTCGGACTGGCCAAGCTGCGCGAGCCGGACCAGGAGATGGCCACACAGACCGCCGCGGTCATGGGTACGCCCGCGTACATGGCTCCGGAACAGTTACGCGGACAGCCCGCCGACTTGCGCACCGATGTCTATGCCTTCGGACTGGTGCTCAAAGAAATGGGTTTCGACGAAGTTGGCGCGCGAGCCTCCCGCCAGGACCCCGCCGAGCGCTACCAGTCGATGCAGGAGGTGCTGGCGGCGCTTTCGTCAGACCGGGAGGCCAGACCGCCGCGCGCGCTGTGGACGGCGGCCGGACTACTGGTGATCGCCGCCATCTTCGGCCTGCTCCTGTGGAAACGCGATCGCAGCGGACCGCCGCCCGGGAAGCGGCAAGCCGTGGCCGTCCTCTACTTCCGCAACCTGACCCAGGATCCATCTTTGAACTGGCTCGACAGCGGATTGACAGAGATGCTCACGACCAATCTTTCTCAATTGCAGGGCATCGACGTGCTCTCCACGGAGCGCGTGCATTCGGCAGTGCAGCGAGTGGGGAAGGGAAGCGGCCTGAATCCGGGTATGGCCCAGGAAGTGGCCAAGCAGGCCGGCGCGGATCTGTTCGTCACCGGCGCCATCATCCGGGAGGGTCCCACGCGCCTGCGTCTCGACGTGAAGCTGCAGGATGCCGCGGCGGGACAGATCCTGGCCGCAGAGAAACTGGAAGGCGACGACGTGCAGGCCGTCTTCCGCATGGTGGACGCTCTGACCCATCGCCTGGCCCAGCGCTTCGCCCCGGCCGCCGTATCCGGCTCGAAAGGGCCGGCGATCGAGGAAACCACCACCGCCAACGTGGAGGCCTATCGCCATTACCAGGCCGGTCTCGACTACTGGCGAAGATTCCTGTATCGCGAAGCCAAGACCGAGTTCGAAGAAGCGCTCCGGCAGGATCCGGATTTCGTGGCGGCGCGCTGGAGACTTAGCCAGGTTCACGCCCCGCTGGGCGATCTGCGCACCGCGGAAGAGTTGATGAGGGAGGTGGAGCAGAAAGCCGCCAAGTTGACGCGCAAGGACCAGTTGATGGTCAAGGCCCGCCGCGCCAGTCTTTCCGGCGACCGCGAAGGCGAACAGGATACGCTGCACACGCTGATCCGGGAGTTCCCGCGCGAAAGCGAAGTCCGTCAGTACCTCTCCGCAGTGTGCCGCAACAACGGCCAGATTGACCGTTCCATCGACGTTCTGAAAGAGGGCTTGGCGCTCGATCCGCGCGACGACGCACAGTGGAATGCCTATGCCTATGCTCTAGCATTGGTGGGCAACATCCCTGGCGCGCTGGAAGCCAACGATCGCTACCAGGCATTGCTCCCAGCCAATCCCAATCCTCTGGACAGCCGCGGCGACCTTCTCTTTGTGGCCGGGCGTTCTGAAGAAGCCATCACGTTCTACCGCAAAGTTCTCGAGCTGAAGCCCGACTTCAACAGCGGCTACGCCGCCTTCAAGATCGCGCTGGCCTCGGCGGACTTGGGCAAATCGCGGGAGGTGGAAGAGGCGTCTCGCCTATTCACCCAGCTCAGCCCGCAGGCACAACTGCGGTCGCCATTGTTGCAGGCCCAACTGGAAGCGCAACGCGGTGACTTGACCGCGGCGTCGCGCAGCTACCGCCGGGCGGTCGAGGGACTGGCCCGCGCCGGGCAGACCGTCGCGGCTCGCGATGCCCTGCTGGTCCTGGCTCAGATTGCCACCGTCATCGGAGACGTGAAAGACGCCTTGGCCTTTGCCCGGCAGCAGAAGTTGTTGGGTGAGGAACTGGTGCCCATCGCCACGCTGGAGATCGCCGCAGGCAATGCCGCGGCAGCCGAGGCGGCCGTGGCTCGCTACGCAGAGATCCGGCCACAGGTCACCAAGCAGGCGGCCGCTGACTTTCTTGCCCGGGCGCGTCTCACCATCGCCGTACTGAATAACGATACCGCAGGCGCCAAGACCGAAATCGCGCGCCTAACCCACCGCGGGCAGAATGCTCTCCCCGAGGGGTGGATTCACCTGCAGGACAAGGATTTCACCCGGGCCGAGGAGCGTCTGCGCCTGGCGATACGTCAGGAACGGGGCAACATCAGCAGTCCGGGGAGCCTCATCTCGCGCTCGCCGCTGGCCGAACAGTTTGCACATTATCTGCTCGGGCAGGTCTACGAAGGCAGCGGACGGCGCGACCAGGCCGTGGCGGAATATCAGGAGTTCCTGAAATTCTACGGCAAGGGAAAACCGCTGCTGTATCAGGCAGTGAAGGCGCGAGAAGCGCTCAAACGGCTTGGAAGTGATAACGCCGGGCCCGGAAAGGATTGAAGAAGCGAACGCGGCCCGAGATCAGCCACTGCTGGAATAGGATTTCGACGTAGCCGCCGGCCAGATCCAGCTTGTCCCACAATGTCGCCGGTTCTTCCGCGAAGCCGCGGCGCTGCACGCGGAACCAGGTACACGCGGTGTAGCTGCCGGGCGGCAACGCCGCCAATCCCTTGCGAATCTCCCGTACCACACCGCGGCGGTCGCGCCACGGCATTCGCCACAGCAGGTCGTAGCTGGTACCCAGATGCACGCGCCGTCCATCGGTCCACAAGAACCGCGAGACGTATCTGCGCCGCCGCAACGGCGAAATCACTTGAACGGCCACCGGCGCCAACAGCAGCAGGAGAATCCCGATCTGCGCAATCTGCGTCATCTGTGGACTAGTCTTCGCTCGAAAAAACGTCGGTCAGCCCGCCGAGCGCTCCCAACGGACCTTTCTGTTCGCCGCCGGTACGACCGCCGCCGAGTTCGCGACGCAGCCGGCTCAAGGTCATGGTCTGAACGATGCACCGGCCGGGGCCCTTGAGCGTGGCCAGGAACAATCCCTCGCCGCCGAAGATCGCGGTCTTGATGCTGCCCACAAACTGGATGTCGTAATCCACGCCTTCATCGAAGCCGACAATGCACCCAGGATCAACTTGCAGAACCTCGCCGGGCTGGAGCTGGAACTTGACGAAGTCGCCGCCGCCGTGGATGAATACCGTTCCCGGCCCGGTGAATTTCTCCAGGATAAAGCCTTCCCCGCCGAAGAAGCCGGCGCCCAGCTTCTTGACGAAGGCTACGCTGAAGTCGACGGAATCTTCAGCGGCCAGGAAGGCGTCGCGCTGGACCAGGAAGGACGCGCCGCCCGAAACCGGCACTCCCTCAATGCGACCCGGATACGATCCGGCAAATCCCACTTCACCGGCGGTTGTCGTCCGGAAGTAGGTGAAGAACAGCGACTCGCCGCTGAGCTTGCGCTTGACCATGCCCCAGATCTTGGCTCCCAGGGATTCGCCCGTGGCCCGGGTTTCCCAAATGACCGCCGGATTCTTGAAAACCATGCGGCCGGCTTCCGCGAAGATCTCCTGCCCGGCCTTCAGGCGTACCCGCAGGATCTGCAGGTTGTCGCCTTCGATCGAGTAATCGAGCGGCGGTTTCTCGGCGGCGGGCGCTCCACCGGCCGGCGCGCCCATCGGCTTCCCGCAACTGTTACAGAACTTGGCGGTGTCCGGAACCTGTTTCCCGCATGCTGTGCAAAAGGCCATGCGGATATTTCACCACAAAGGCACGAAGGACACAAAGCCGATCCGCGCCGTGGTACTATCGGCGCATAATCTCAAATTGGAGGCGAGTTACGATGCGCCAATTCTGCCTACTTTTCCTCCCCCTGTCGTTTTCTCTCCTGTTCATCGGTCCGGCTTCGGCCAGCGACATTGACCTGCAATCCTTGCCGTTGGTTTTCGCCCCGAACCGGGGCCAGGCTCCTGCCGCGGTCAAGTATCTGGCCCACGCTCCGGGCCGGACGCTTTCGCTCACGTCGAACGCGGCCGTACTGAATTTGGACTCATGCGCAAGTCCTGTGAGCATTCGCTTGACCCGCGCGAGTGCGCCGCGGATTGAAGCCCTCGATCCGCTTCCTTCCACCGCCAGTTATTTCCTCGGCAACGACGCCCGCGCCTGGCGAACGGCGGTTCCGAACTATGCGCGGGTCCGCTACCACCGGGCCTTTCCAGGCGTCGACGTGGATTTCTATGGGCATCAGGGCCGCCTGGAGTTCGATTTCGTCGTGGCTCCCGGCGCGGATCCCAACAGCATTGAACTGCAGGTGGACGGTGTGGACCGTCTCGACGTGGAGAAAGAAGGCGATGTGGTGCTGGTGTGCGGGCAGGCCCGCGCCCGTCTGCTGCGCCCCCACATCTACCAGCGCATCGGCGGCTCGCAACGCGTCGTCAATGGGGGTTACGTGCGGCGCGGGCCACGCCGCGTCGGATTCCAGGTGGCGGCCTTCGACCCTCGCGTGCCCCTGGTGGTGGATCCGATCTTGAGCTACGCCACCTTTTTCGGTGGCTCGCGGGACGATAGCGGCTGGAGCGTCGTTCCGGATGCCGCGGGCAACCTGTATATTGCCGGGCGGTCCAACTCTTCCGGGTTCCCCACGGGCGGCTTGCTTCCCGGCGCTGCGGGCGGCGGCGTGGACATCTTCGTAATGAAGCTGAATCCGGCCGGTACATCGTTGCTCTATTCCACCTATTTCGGCGGCACCCGAGATGAGGGGATCTCGGCCGGGTCGATGGCCGTGGATGCCGGCGGGAACCTCTACCTTGGGGGCTGGACTCTCTCGTCCAATTTCCCGACGGCTGCAGGCGCCGCGCAGTCCACCTTCGGCGGCGGCACGGCGGACGCCTTCATCACCAAGTTGAATCCCACCGGCACCGCCCTGGTGTACTCGACGTATCTCGGCGGCTCCCGCGATGATGAAGTCCTGGGCCTGGTTCTGGACGCCTCCGGCGCGGTCTACCTAGCGGGTGACACCAACTCCGCGAACTTCTTCGTTTCCGCCGACGCCTACCAGAAGACACTCGTGGGCGGCTCCTGCGGCGCGCCGACCAGTTCTTACACCTGTCCGGATGCCTTCGTCGGGAAGCTCAGTCCCACAGGGGCGATCGAGTTTTCGACTCTGCTGGGCGCCAGCGGCGAGGATAAAGCGTTCGGCATCACCGTGGATTCCGCCGGCAGCGCGGTGATCACCGGCAGCACGGGGGCCACCGCCTTTCCCACCACACCGGGCGCGTCGCAAACCACTTTCGGCGGAGGCAGTTGCCTGGACATCGGCAGTGGTTTCATCTTCTACTTCCGTCCCTGCACCGACGTCTTTGTGGCGCGCTTCAATCCCACCGGTTCCGCGCTGCTGTATTCCAGCTTTCTGGGAGGCAACAATGACGACGTTGGCGCCGACCTGGCCCTGGACTCCGGGGGCAACATCGTGGTCACCGGCTGGACTTGGTCCGAAAGTTTTCCCGTTCAGGACGGCGCCCTGCAGCGCACCTACGGCGGCAGCCGGGACGCATTTGTGTCCACCTTCAGCGCGGCCGGCGCCAGGATCTACTCCAGCTTCTTGGGCGGCTCCGGCGGGGAGGAAGCGCACTCCATCGCTTTGGATGCCGCCGGCAACGTCTATCTCGCCGGCCGGACCAGCTCCGGCGACTTTCCCACCGTCAATCCCCTGCAGTCCGCCTAC
>CAYPHP010000117.1:0-8384 GCA_964410045.1 uncultured Acidobacteriota bacterium
TCCGGAGTTCTTGAACCGCGTCGACGAAACAGTGATCTTCAGCCCGCTGGGCGAGGAACAGATCGACAAGATCGTGGACCTGCAACTCAACCGCCTGCGCCTGATGCTGGCGGAGAAGAAGATTGAGTTGGAACTGACTCCTGCGGCGCGCACGCTGATCGCCAAGGAAGGCTACGACCCGAACTACGGCGCCCGCCCGTTACGGCGCGTCCTGCAACGACGCATCCAGGATCCGCTGGCGCTGGAGATTCTCGACGGCAAGGTCCAGCCCGGCGACAAGATCCGCGCCGACGTTGATGGCGACGGGCTGCGGTTTGAAACCATTTCGCGCGCCGAGCCGGTGTCTGTGTAACCACAGATGAACACAGATGAACACGGATGAGGCTGCCTGCAACCCGTTCACCGAGAGGCAATCACCGGTGCTTGTAAACTTGGCCGCGTGTGTCTACGGTGGCGATATAGAGGATCTGCGCGTCGCGGTCTACGGTGAACAGCACTCGCCACCCGTCGACACGAGATTTCCGGACGCCCGGACGCTCGGTCAGAGGGGATGAAAGACGCTGGTCAAAGGGATTCTCAGCAAGTTGTTTGAGTCGCGAACGGATTCTTCTTTCTGTGGGACGATCCATTCGGTCGAGTAGCTTTTCGACCTCGTCGGCCAAGCTGACGCGAAAGGTCACGAGCTTCGTTCACGCTCGTACTGTTCCAAGGATTTGACGCGTCCGGCGGCTATGTCGGCCAAGCCTCGATCCAACGAGGCTAGGGCCTCGGCGCCGAGCGGTTCTCCGTCCGTGTCAGCCGCGTTGCTCAGGTCCTGAAGCAAGTGCCGGGCCAACTCCGTCTGGTCATCCGCCAAGTGATCCACGAGTCGGTGAAGCTCTTCCTTGGACGTCATTGACGGCACCCTCCTGTGATCATGATACCCTGAACCTCAGCGACGCTGCCGGCAGACTTGCAGATCAACCGCCTTGCTTCATCCGTGTTTCTCTGTGGTTCCTTTCGCGATCGTTGGCGCAGCGGGTACTGATAAAATCAAACCCCTCGAATGGCTGGTTGGCGCAAAGGGCTGCTGCTAACGGCGTTCTTCCTATCCGGAAGCGCCGGCCTGATCTACGAGATTACCTGGCTTAAGGCCCTCTCCCTGATTTTCGGAGGCACGGTTTACGCGGTCACCACCGTGCTGGTGGCCTTCATGGGAGGGCTGGGCCTTGGGAGCTGGTGGCTGGGCCGCCGCTTCGATCAGCATCTGCGTCCCGCGCAGGCCTACACGCTGCTGGAACTGAGCATCGCGATCGCCGCGCCGCTCACCTTCGCGATCCTGCCCTGGCTGCGAGAGATTTACTTCGGACTTGGCGGCGGAGTCTCCGTGCGCTTCGCCGCGTCGGTGCTGCTGCTGTTGCCGCCAACCATCCTGATGGGCGGAACGTTCCCGGTGATGCTGCGGGTATTCCGCGCAGGCCAGACTGAGACCGGCCGTCCTGTGGGACGCCTTTATGCACTCAACACGATTGGCGCGGTCGCCGGAACGCTGGCCGCCGGCTTTCTGCTGATCCCCACGCTGGGAGTTTTGCGCTCCGCGCTTTTCGCCGCGGGGTGCAACGTTCTGGCCGCCGGGCTGGCCTACTTGAGCGCGCGAACCTGGAGATCGGCTGCGGACGCCCCGGAGCCGGCCGCAGAGCAGCGCGGCGAGTCCATCGCCTGGGTGGCCTTCGTCACCGGAGCCACGGCGATGATTCTGGAAGTGGCCTGGACCCGGTTGCTGGCCACGCCGCTCGGCGGATCCACGTACGGGTTCACCATCATGCTGGCGGCTTTTCTGGTGGGCATCGCCGGCGGATCGCAGCTTTTTGTGCTCTGGAAGCGGCGAGGCGCTGCCAGCCGCGGCGGATTGGCAGTGGTGTTAATGGCGACGATGGCTGCCGGCCTGCTCTCCCTCATGGTGTGGCGCCGGGTTCCGGAAATCCTCTTCCGATTGATGAAGGATTACGGCGATTCGTTCGAGCACATCGTCGCCGTCCAGTTTGCCGGAGCGTTTCTGATCCTCCTGATTCCCGCTTTGTTTTTCGGGCTCAGTTTCCCGTGGATCGCGGCGCTTTACGCGCCCGCGGAACAGGGCGCCGCGGGACGGGTCGGCCGGCTTTATGCAGTCAACACCGCGGGATCGATTTGCGGGGCGGTGCTGGCCGGCTTCGTCTTGATCCCCCGCCTGGGAAGTTACACGGCACTGGCGATCGCTGTCCTCGGCAGCGGATTGGCAGGCGTGCTGCTCCTCACGGGACGGCGCCGGTTGGTGACGTTCGCGGGCTTCGCCGTTTTCGGCGTCTCCGCGTGGAGCGGCGGCTTCTTCACCCGCACGCTTGCCGACCAGGAAGCGGTAGTCCCGACGTTCTACTTCGGCGGGCGGGATCAATCGCGGCTCACGCCTCAAGAGACCGCGGCCATGACGGAAGTAATGTTCCTGGAAGACGGCCTGCACGCCACCGTGGCCGTGCTGCGAGCCGAGAATTACGTGGCCTTGAAGGTGAATGGCAAAGTCGACGCCAGCACCATGGACATGAGGACCCAGGTTCTGCTGGCGGCCCTGCCCCTGTCGATCCATCGGGCGCCCAGACGAGTCCTGATCATCGGCTTTGGCTCCGGAGTTACCACGCTCGTGGCGGCGCTTTGGCCGGGTGTCGAGCGGGTGGACACGGTGGAAATCGAGCCCGCCGTCTTACGCGCCGCGCCGTTCTTGCGGGAGTTGAACCAAGAAGTTGATCGCCATCCGCGATCCCGAATGTTCGTCGACGACGCCCGGCATTTCCTCTTTGCCAGCCGGGAGCGGTACGACGTGATCATTTCCGAGCCCTCTAATCCGTGGTTGGCGGGCATCGCCAATCTTTTCACCGCCGAGTTCTACAAGGAGGTTCGCGGCAGGCTGGCCGACGGCGGGGTGTTCGTGCAATGGGTCCAGGGTTATGCCTTTCTGCAGCAGGACCTGGCGTTGGTGGGCCGGACGATGCGGGCTGAGTTTCCGCAGACCACTCTCTGGCACGCACTGAAAAACGATTACCTGCTGGTGGCTTCCCCGAGCGCCACGCCCGACGCCCCACAGTATCGGGCCCTGTTCGCTCCGGAGACAGCGCCGCAGGGGACTGCGCCACGGGACACTCAGGAATTGCGGCAACTCCTCTCCCGCCATCTGGCTCTCGAGCAACCGGAGGGCATGTGGGCTTACTTCCTGCTGGGAAGCAGTGGTTTGGCGCGCTTCTGCGGGACCGGAGAACAGAATACCGACGATCATCCGTTGCTGGAGTACCGGGCGCCTTTGCGCTTGGCCTTGCGCTTCGACCGGTCCCTGCGGGACTCCCTGCAGAAGGCTCGCAGAGCGGAGCCGCCGCCGAACCTGATGCCGGAATCGCGTCTGGCGGTGGCCGAAACCATGTTCCGCCTCGGGGAATTCGAAGAGGCCAGCGATTTCGGCCGGCCGCTGGCCGGGCAAATGCTGGATTCATCGCGCTTCTGGATCTATGCCGGAAAACTGAACCGCGCGTTTCGAAAACTGGATGCCGCCCATTTCTGTTTCCGGAAGGCCATCGAGAACGGCGATCAAGCTCGCGGCGTGGCGGGCCTGGCGATGGTCGCGTTGGATCAGGGAAAGCCCGAAGCGGAAGGTCTATTGAGGGAGGCGGTACGCACCGCGGCGCCTGCTCAGGTTACTGAACTCAAGCTCGCGCTGGCGCGTTGGCTGTCGAACGCCTGGCGGCTCGACGAAGCCGTCGCTCTGCAGGAAGAGGTATTGGCGGGTGACCCGCCCAATCCAGCACTACGCTGGGTGGAGCTTGCGGAAATGTGGCTTCGCAAGAACGACGCAGCGCGGGCCGAGAAGGCCGCGCGGAAATCCCTGGCTCTTGAACCCAGGGCATACCGTACGCACGTGATCCTGGCCGAACTGCATCAGGCTCGCGGCCAGACTCCCGAGTCCGCCGGCGCGTTCCTAACCGCGCTTCGCTGGCAGCCAAACCGGGAGGTCTCCCTTTATGAGCGGGCGGCAACGGCACTCCATCGCGCCGGAAGGCCAAAAGACGCCGAGCGAGTCTTGAGCCGTGGCCGGGAGATCTTTCGAGCCAAAGGTGGAGGCGGGTAGGGCCCCGATTGGGCACTTAGCGAGTACTAGTAGGGGCTCTTTGAGGGTTCCCAACGGGTTGCCGGACAAGACGAGTACGCACTCCCCATGAACACCTGTCTGCAATATGCCCTTTTTGCGCATTTTTATGCATATTTACTACTAAGTATACATACACTCGGGTATTAGAATCAGCGGCTTGAGCCTGGTTTGCTTTGGTCGAGGACGTGCTCTAGTAAGGGCAGCCCGAAGTGCAAGAGGATGCCCCGCGGAACGGCACCCTGGGCTGAAAAGGTTCCGAAGGAGGAGTGACTGTGCGAAAATTACTCTGGGTTCTAGCGATCTGTGTGATGCTTAGCGGCACCGCAGTTGCGGATCCTATTTCGTTGCCGACCAGTTGGAGTTGCGCGGGCTTTACCGCCACGACTTGCGGCTTCGCTGCTGACGCGGTTTCTGCATGGCCGTTGACGACATTCGACCCCTACGCTGATCCCTCAACTTACCCGGCAGACTATTGGGCCGCGGCGGCAATGTTCCAAGTGACCGGTAACGTCCTTGAGGTTTACTTGGCGAACATCTCTCAACGTCCCGAAGACAACCCCAACTACCTTCTCACCGGCGTGTTTTTTGACGTCGGCGACGGTACCGACGATGATGCCAATCTGGTCAGCTTCACCAAGGTTTCCGCCACGCTGGCATCCGGCGCCACGATCCTGAACCCGGGCGAGTGCGATGCGGTGGCTGGACCTCCGAAGGGTGACAATGCCGCCGAATGCGGATCCACGACCGATGTGGGCGCGGAATGGGCGTACAAGCAACTCGGCTCGCCCTACATCAACCACTTCCCGGGCCTGCCCGGCCCGACGTACGGGATCTCGAGTTCCGGCTTGGGATACTTCGCACCTACGGACGTGTTCCCCAACACGACCGGCGAGTTGGATAACCCGGCTGACCCGAACGGAACCAACTTCGGAATCACCCCCGTTGTGGGGCTTTCCGGAAAGGCGACCACGAACTTGACCGGCGAGCCGATCATCAAGTCCGGCGCCACTTGGGGCGGCGTGGTTTTCAAGTTCACCTTCACAGGCACTCTGGACGTGAGCAAGATCAACAACGTGCTGTTCCAGTACGGAACCAACACAGCCGAGCCCTTCACTTGGCCGAACTGCGTGGTGCCTGACACGTCCGGCGCCATCAACGGACCGGCTGGCCTCCCGCATGACGAGTGCTCGGAAATCGTCTGCGAAGACTGCGGCGGCAACGAGGTTCCGGAACCGGCTTCTCTGATCTTGGTTGGATCCGGCTTCATCGGCTTGGCGGGCTTCCTGCGCCGCCGGCTGACCTAAACTGTAGACGTTCCTCCTTGGGTTACGTTCATGCTTCCATCCTGGCTAATCTGCCAGGCTGGAAGCATGAACGTTTTTAGGACCACCCCTCCTGCCGGTCGCTTCCTTCCCCAAGTCAATGCCGCGCCAGCTAACCTGACCTATTTCTGCTTGGACAGCGCGGCCAACTGAGCCCGAGCTTCCCGGTTGCGCGGGTCCAGGCGCACAGCGCGCTCGAAATGGTGCCGCGCTCTGGCAGGGTCCTGCTGGCCCACTGCGACCTGGCCGGCGAGAACGTGGGCTTCAATCGAATACGGATTGATCCGGAGGCAGATCTCGATTTCTCTCTGAGCCGCGGCCCATTCTCCGAACTCTCGATGGACGAGGGCAATATTGTAACGGGCGTGCTGGGAGTTGGGATTGATCAGCAGAGCCCGTTGGAGGTCGCGTCTGGCGCCCTCCAGATCGCCCAATTGAAGTCGGGCGAAGGCCATCCCATTGTAGGAGTCGCTGCGCAGGGTGTGGCCGCCGCCGGCTGCCAAAGCTTTCTGAAAAGCAACCAGCGCTTCCGCCCAGCGTTCCTGTGACAACAGCGTGTTCCCGACAACTGGGTAAAGCCAGTACGCCGGAGCCCGCTCCAGTCCCCGGCTGAACAACTCTACTTGATCATTCCATTGCAGGCTGCGCGCCGCGGACAGGCCGGAGAAACAGACTAGAATGACGGCCACTGCGCCGGCGGCCAGCCGGCGGATCTTCAGCGTCGCAATCATCGCCGACGCGCGCATCCAGGCAATGGCGAGGAGCAGTGAGAGGCCCAGAACGGGCAGGTACGCGTAGCGATCGGCGATCGGCAATTCGTCGCCCACGCTTCGGATGTTAATCGCCGGCAGCAATGTGACCCCGACCCACAGGATTCCCAGCGCCGCCAGGCGCAGCCCTTTGCGCCAAAGCCAAACCGCCAATGCCAAGGTGGCCAGACCGAGCCATAGAAACGGCTCCAATAAGGAAGATGTTGGAGTGAACGGATAGGCCACCGAAAGCGGGTAAGGGAATACGATCTTGGCGCAATACCGTCCGAAAAGAGTCGGGACACTCAGCAGTGCCGTGCTCCAGGGAGCTTGCTGCGGACGCTCCAGGCCCAGCCGGCCGCCCAACGCCCAATAGCGGATTCCGAAGTAGGAGATCAGCATCAGGACAAAGGGCGCCAGCATCATCGCGCGGAGCAAGATGGTGCGCCGGTTCCACGGCCACCGGACGATCAGGCAGAGATGTAGAGCGACCAGCAACGGAAGGGTTACCGCCATTTCCTTGGAGAGGTAGGCCAGGAGCGAGGCGAGCCCTGCGGCGGCCAGGTACGCGGTCCGCCGACGCGCGGATCCGTGCAATGCGCGCAGATAAGCCCAGAATGCGAGTAGATAGAAAGCGCTGAACTCCAGTTCCGGCAACGCCGCGAGCCAAGCCACTGGTTCAGCATGCAGAGGATGGACGGCGAAGAGCATCGCTCCTGCGGAAGCCGCCCAGGTGGTCGGGGAGTGCGTCTCTTCGCGTGGCCTTCTTCCGGCGAGCATTTCCTTGAGCACCAGGAAAGCCAGGAACGCCACCAAGCTGTTCAGCAGCAGATTGACGACATGGTACGCCCACGCGGTGAGCCTCCACAGGCGGTATTCCGCCCAGTAGGCTAGTTGCATGAGTGGCCGGTAATAGTTGCCTCGTCCCCGCACGCTGACAAACGCGCTGATATCCCGGCCAACCAGATTCAGTAGCTGCTGCCCGAGTGGAAGGTGGCTCCTCACGAATGGGTTCAGGACAATCTGGATCTGATCGTCCCACAGGGAGAATCCGGAGGGAATCGAGGGGCTGAAAACCACGAAGGCGAGCAGCGGAGGGAGGAGCGCCGGAAGGAGACGGCTCCGCCAGCGGTCGGTCGTCAGAGCTGCGCCGCCTGCAGTCGGCATAGCGTACTTTAACGGACGCCCAAATCCCGGAGCGTCCGTCTGGCACGGTTGGCCATCGCCGGCGTACCGTACTCAACCACGCGCTTGAGGTCTTCGGCAGCCGCGGCCTTGTTGCCCATCCCGAGGAGCACGCTGGCGCGTCCGAAGAGCGCTTCGCCATTGCGCGGGTGCAACCGCAGGGCCTGATCCAAGTCGACGCGGCCACGTTGCAGGTCTCCTTTTTGGGCGTAGAACAAGCCCCGCACGACGTAGGCCTCGGTGGCTTTGGGATCGAGTTTCAGAGCCTGGTCCAGGTCCGGCAGGCACTTCTCGTTGGGACCCCGGCTGGCGTTCAGACAGGCGCGGCCGCGGCCCAGGTACGCTTCTGCGTAGGCGGGTTTTAGCTCGATCGCCTTGTTGAAGTCGGCGGTGGCCTTCGGATACAGGCGCAGAGCGTTGTAGGCCAAGCCCCGCCCACAGTAGCCTTCCGGATAGTTCGGATCCTTGTCGATGGCTCGATTGAAGTACCTCATCGCTTCGTCGTATTTGCGAGCCCGCATCAGGGACATCCCTTGCCGGTGGAAATCCTGGGGGGTAATCAGCGGGATGTCGATGAACTGCCACAACAAGGCTAGCCAGATGGTGCACACGAAGGCCACGGGGAACATCATATGCGGAATTCAGTCGGGGAACGCCTTACGCCGCATCGCTGACAGCAGCGCAGCAAGGAGGGCGCTTACTTCAACGACCGCAACAAAGCCCTGGCTTTGTCCTGGTCGGGAAACGCCTGGTTATTGTCCAGCGCCGCCTGGAGATACTGCGCCGCCAGGTCGTTCTCGCCCGCCTGCTTATAAGCCAAACCCAGGTGGTAATTGAAGGTCGGGTTCTTGGGCTCCTTCTGTACCGCGAACTTGAACTCCAGGATGGCCGCCGCCGGCACATTCTTCTTCAGGCATATCCATCCCAGGGTATCTCTGAAGTTGGCGTTCTCCGGGGCTCGTTCCTTGGCCAACTGTGCCA
>CAYPHP010000117.1:8394-8780 GCA_964410045.1 uncultured Acidobacteriota bacterium
AGGCTCCCGCCGTTCTCCACCAGGAGCCACGCCAGGTTGTTAGCTGCGACCGGGTCGCCGGACTGACGCCGGAGCGCTTCCCGATATTCGTTGATCGCCTCCGGGACCCTTTTTTGGGCGGCCAGGGCCATCGCCAGGGCGTCGCGGTACTCGGAAGTGTCCGGGGTGAGTTTGAGCATTTGCCTGAAAATGGCCTCGGCGGAGCCCGGATCCTGGACCGCGAGCTTGATCCTCCCGGACAAGGCCAAGGCCGCATGATCGTTTGGATTCTGGGAGATGTAGGCCTGCAGTTCCTTTTCCGCCTGGGAGACCTTTTTGGCGGCGATCCTCAAGGTCACTAGACCGAGCACCGCTGGGCCGGATCTGGGGTTGGCCGCAACGATCTT
>CAYPHP010000118.1:0-8748 GCA_964410045.1 uncultured Acidobacteriota bacterium
GAGCAAGGGTCTCATAATCCCTGTGCCGGTGGTTCGATTCCACCCGCCGCCACCAACCGGCGGTACGGAACGCCTCACAGGCCGCCGGCGTTCGTGGCCTTAAGTTCCGCATCGCAGAACACGAACCTCCCGGCTCCGGGAAAGTCCGCGCCATACTCGACTCCAACGAGCAGGCCGGATGCTTGATCGTAGTAGGCTGTCGGCGACGGGGCGCTGGCCGGGACGTCCGTTCGGCGAAGGACCCAGGCGTTCCACTTCTTCCAACGCGCCGGCCCTTCGACCGACGCCCGCACAATCAGTTGCTGCTCGGGCTCGTCCGGCATCGGCTCCACGCCCGCGCCGTCCCAGGGCCAGGCGACCTCGGCTGCCGGCGCTCGTTGGGATGGCGTCAGGAAGAACGGGCAGTGGCCGTGGAACTGCAACGGCCGTCCGTTCGACGCGACGAACCCGGCGTTGACAAGAATCGGGTCGCCGTAGGCGTCGGCATACAGTCCACGCTGCACTTCCTCGGCCTCGATCTGAACTTCAAAGAGCCCTTCGGACTGCTCCCGGAATGTCAGGCGCTCGGAAGCCGCGCGGACCTGGCCGGGGCCGGTGCTGCCCTCGACGCGATACTCAAGGAAGAGGCCGTTCTGAATCATATGCTCCCGAAAGCTACGCTACGTCACCTCCCTCGTCGTCGGCAACGCCTAAGCGCGTGGAGGCGCTTTCTTGTCACCTGGTTTCGAATCTGAGGATAGAATGCATTGCCGGCAAAAGCAGACAGGGAGTCAGCCAAAATCATCGACGCAGTGCTTTGGTCAGACTTCTCCTACCATCTGGGCGCGTTCTTGGGGCATCCGAATCGAGAAGACTGATTGAGTGGAGGAATGACTTGATGTTGTTTGGGACCACATTGCACCCCGCGACTCCCTCGCGGGCCTGGCTGTTGGCCGCGTTGGCGGCACTACTGGCGTTCGCAACGAGTTGCAGCTTTCGCAAGGCTGCGACGATCCCGGCGGCGAACACGCCGCGCGCCGCGAAGCATGAAGGCAGGTTTCGCATCGTGGACCCCAGTTCCCTGGCCCGCGCCGACGCCGTGCCAGTGCAAGATGCGCTGGGCGAGTGGCGCAACATGGGACCGCCGAACTATGGCGGCAAGGTCTACAGCATCGCGATCCACCCTACCGACCCCAACGTGGTCTACGTCGCCTACGGCAATGCCGCGGGGGTCTGGCGGACGCGGAACGGCGGACAGAGCTGGGTGAGCGCAACCGACCGCTTCCGTAATCCCGGCGCGGTCTCAGTGGCGATCAGCGCGGCGGATCAAGCCGTGTACGTGGCACTGGGCGGCGAGACGTCTTCCTACAATCGCGACGGCGGCGTGCTGCGGTCGCGCGACGGCGGAGACACCTTCACGGCCATCGGCCCGCGCGGCAAAGCAGTCTGGCAAGTGGTCCCTCACTCCGGTGATCGCGACACCGTGTATGCCGCGGCCCGCGATGGAGTGTGGAAGACCACGGACGGCGGAGCCACCTGGAACTCCGTTCTCGCCTGGACGGATCGCACAGGTTTCGACTGGATGCCCGACCTGAAGCTGCAACCGGGAACGCCCGAGACCATGCTGGTGGCGCAGAACGAAGTCGGGATAAGGCGCAGCGAGGATGGCGGCCGGACCTGGACCGCCGTCGATCAGTCGATGGACCAGACCTCCAGGATGACCGTCTTAGCCTGGTCGGTGTCCGAGCCGAATACCGTCTATGCCGAACGGGTCAAGGCTTCTGGTGCGTCGGTGGTCACTTACCGCTCCACCGACGCCGGCCGCACCTGGACCGAGCGGGCGACGGTCACCCGGTTCCATCAGAACCGCTACGACATGTCCATGGCGGTAAGTCCTGCCGATCCGAATCTCTTGGTCATTGCCAACACCTTTATCAACCGGTCGACTGATGGACTGGCCACCACCACCGAGTTGACCACGTCGATGGTGGACTATTCGGCTGTCGAGTTCGCGCCCTCGAACCCCTCGATCGTCTACGCCGGGGCCGACCAGGGCGTGACCAAGAGCGTCGATGGGGGCCGCACCTGGTCTGGCACCAGAGCCGACCGCTTCGACGATGGCGTGGAAACCGACGGCGCCGATGGCGGCATTGCCGTTGATCCCGTAAGCCACCGCGTGTTTCTTTCGGCGCGCGACTACGGGTTTGCCATCGACTTCGCCATCGATCGCAGAGCGGTAGACATCCCCGGCTTCGGCTACGAGTACACCATGATCCATCTCCATCCGCTGGACCGCAATCTGGTCTTTGCGGCGGGTGAGGCCCGGTCGTTTCAGCGGCTCAACCTGCAAACGGGCGTCGT
The DNA here is from genome assembly GCA_964410045.1 of uncultured Acidobacteriota bacterium. Classification (GTDB taxonomy): domain Bacteria; phylum Acidobacteriota; class Terriglobia; order JAJPHL01; family JAJPHL01; genus CAYPHP01. Next base: position 2,341 of record CAYPHP010000118.1, read on the forward strand.
TGGGGGCACCGATCCGGACGTGGTGAATGGCCGGGCCCGCAGCGACTACAAGTCGGCGGTCGCGTTTCATCCCACGAATCCCAGCATCATCTACTACGGAACCAGGACGGTATGGCGATCCACGGATACCGGAGACACCTGGAGCAACCTCGCGCTTCCGAATCCCAACGCCGAAGTGGTCAAGGCGCTGGCCGTCGCTGCCACCGATCCACGAATCCTGTACGCCGTCACACCAACACAGCTCTTTCGATCGGCCAACGAGGGAGGCTCGTGGACCAAGGTCGTGGACGGCACTGTGTTCAGCGGCGGGACCTCCGTAACTCTGGACCCGGCCAATCCCAACCATGTCTGGGTCGGCGGCCGCGAAGGGCTGTTTGAATCCACCGACGGAGGGACGACGCTGCAGCCGCGCGGGCAGCAGGAACTTCCGAGCGCCTCGGTCAACGACATCGTTCTCGATCCTACGCTCGCGGATCGCCTCTTCCTAGGCACTGATCTCGGCGTGTACATCAGCGAGAATCGCGGCGGGACGTGGCAACGCCTGGGATCAGGCATGCCCATTCTGAACATTCAGACGTTGCGGCTGGCCGGACGAAAACTCTACGCCGGCACTTTTCAAGGCGTTTGGATGATGGATCTGAACGGGGCCAAGGGATGTGCCCTGCCCTCCTACGTGATCGGCGGACCTTTGCGATTCACCGAACAGGGCGGCGAGGTGCCGGTCAGCGTGTCGGCATCCGAGACGTGCTCCTGGAACCTCGCGCCGCGTACCGGACTCCGCTTCACCACGTTTGAGAAGACGCGTGGAAACGGAAAACTGAAGATCATCGTTGATGCGAATCCGGGAGCGCAGCGTGACCTGGCGTTCACCATCGGAGGCACCTCGATCCCCGCGGTGCAGTACGAACGAGGCTCCTCGATCGCCGTGGATGGAGCCAGCACCAGATTCTCCGACCCCACCGGCGCGCGATGCATCACCATTGATGCGCAAACCGGAGGCTTCGGCGAATACATCCCGCGGATGGCCGCCTGCGACAACTCCAACCGGCAACTCTTCCGAATCAAGACGGCCGCGGCCGGTGGATTCAACCTGTCGCCGGCCGATTTCGCGAACTACTGCATGGATCTTTTCGCTTTCGGAACCTCGTCGGGAACGCCGGTGAATTTCTTCCCGTGCGACGACCGTTCCAACAAGCAGTTCGATCTCCGTCAGATCGGCAACCGGCTATGGCAGATCGCCGCGCGCGGCACCGGCCAGTGTGTGTCCGTCGCCGAAACCGGGCTGCTGGTGCTGGCGAGTTGCGATGAATCCCGTGCCGAGCGGACTTTCCAGGTTCCCGCGCCGGCCGCCGCCACAGGCGCTCCGGTGCTCGCGGTGGGCGGGACCATCAACGGCGCAAGCTTCCGCGCCCCGGTGGCTCCCGGCATGATCGCGGCAGTCTTTGGAGAACGCCTGGGATCGAGCCTGGCCTTCGCGTCCAGCGTTCCGTTGCCGACAACGCTGGCCGGCGTTTCGCTTCGCTTCAGCGGGAATCTCGCGGTGCCGATTTTCTTTGCCGCCCCCGGTCAAATGAACATACAAATCCCCTGGGAGCTAGCCGGACAAACCAGCGCCACGCTCACGGCGACCACCGGCGGCGGCGTGAGTGCTGGAATCCCGGTGGCCATCGCTCCGGCCGCGCCAGCGATCTTCAGCACGAATCAGCAAGGGACCGGACAGGGAGTGGTCTTGATCGCCAGCAGCGGCGAAATCGCTGCGCCCACCGGAAGCATCCAGGGGCGCGCCCACCGGCCTGCGGATGTCGGCGAGTTCCTGACCATCTACTGCCTCGGTCTCGGCGACGTGGACAACCGCCCGGCGACCGGAGCCACTTCGCCTGCCGCGGAACCGCTCGGACGCGTTCGCGTCATACCCACCGTGACCATCGGTGGAGTGAACGCGGAGGTCACCTTTGCGGGACTAGCGCCCGGGTTTGTGGGCTTGTATCAGATCAACGTCCGCATTCCGGACGATGCGCCCGCCGGCGACGCCGTGAACCTGGTGATCACCTCGGGCGGCGTCGCGTCGAACACGGTGACCATCGCGGTGCGGTAGCGGTCGCTGGAATTGCTCAAGAGGTGCGTGTAGGGGCGGGCCTCCGTGCCCGTCCATTGTGCTCTTGGGGGGGCGGCCTCCCATTCAGCGCTTTGCGAGCCGGTCGATCCATTTTGCCAAACGGGAACCTGGGAAAGCGCGATGGACGTCCGCCAGGGCGGCGTCGCTGGCTCGCTGAGCGCCGCGCGGAGTGGGGAGTGGTTGCGCAGAACGACTCCGACTTCGCCGAGGATCTCGCTGGAAGTGGCGCCTCCTCGAATCGCGTCGAGGAGCAGCTCGGCGAGGCCGTTTTGATGGATCCGCCGCAGATCGGCGACGACGGTACCGAGATCCGGCCACCATTCCTGTAATCCGGGATCGGTCACGCCGAGAAGTAGTATCACGCCCGGCAGCCCATGCGCTAAGGGTTAGTCCTGACTACCCCCAGGGGTCCTTCTCCTCCCTGGATTTGCAGACCCCGTTGGCGTAGTCTGTTAGCCCCCGTGGAGAGGCGTACCCGAGAGTGTGTCCAGCGCTGGCTGGTTGTGCTGGTCTGTGCCTGCTGGCTTCTGCCGGTGCCGGCAGTGGTGCGCGCTGAGAGCCCCAGCCCCGCGCCTCCGCGTCCGGAAGACGCGGTGTACGTCTACGACGTGTTTCGAGGAACCCCGGGATGCCCGGAACTGGTCGAGCGTTTGGGCAGCCGTCCGCTGCGCTCTACTGTCATCCTCAGCGTGGAACAAGGGCCGGATTTCCTTCTCGATCGTCCCGAAGGTGAAGCACTGCTCGCATGCGCCCTGCGCAAACTGCAGGAGGACTCGCGAAGAGCCAAGGCACTCTTCCTTCAGGCGCCTCGGTTCCTGAAAGATCCGCGGGAGGCGGTCCGGCGTGCGGCCCTGCTCGGCGATTTTTCTTCCCGCTATCCCGGGCTGATCGCCGGAGTGCAAGTGAACATCGAGCCCTATGTCACCAAGGACTGGAGCAATGCAGGCCGCGCCGGACGGCGGCGGATCCTTGCGGATCTGGCTTCGCTGCTGGCCGAGCTTCGGGAGCCGCTGCTGGGGCTGCCGCTCGGGCTGGCGGTAAGTTGGTGGTATCCGGCGGTGGCCGGAGAACTTCCGGAAGCCGCTCCCAGCGCCTGGCTTCGCGTGACCGATGAAGTCTATGTGATGGCCTACGGCGACATGGGCGGTCCGCTGGTTGGCGGCAGCGCTCAGCGGGTCCTGGAGCGCGTGGATCCGGATTCCTTCTTCAGCGGGCCGGGCCGGGTACATCTGGCCGTAGCCGCCCACGAATTCCGCTCGCCACAGCACTTGGATGGCGAACTGGCCAGCCTGCGCCGGCGCCTGACTGCTTATCCCGGCTTTGCCGGAACCGCGGTATTCCACGCCGCGTCGCCTTACGACGTTCCCTTGGTCCGGATCGTCGCTGGCGCCATCAAGGACCAACGGAACCGGCGTTTGGCGGGAGTGACGGTCCGGGCCGGCAAACTACGGGCGCGTACCGACGAGTCCGGGCAGTTCTACTTGCGCGGGCTGCGCGGCTCCCACGTCGAGCTGGTCATCAGCCGTCCGGGCTTCGGCACGCGCAGAATGAAGGTCGCCCTGGCGCAACCCGGCCGGGAGCTCGATCTAGGGAAGATCACGCTGCGGCAAGCTCCAACCCAGGTCAGCGGCGCAGGGCTTCCAGGCGCAGAGTAGTCGACAGGATCTCCCGCCGTACCATGGCCTTGGCATAAAGCGATTTCGCATATTTCTTCAGGTAGGCCCGGCTGGCGCGAGCGATCGCCGCGCGTGTGCGAACCTGGGTGGCGTGAACCGGAATGTGTTCGCCGGCTTTGAGCAGAGCGCCCTGCCCGTAGGCGCGGATCTCGCGATACCAGCGTCCGGTGCGCCCGGTGTAGGAGCGCACGTAGACATCTTCTCCGTCAACCACCACCCAAATCGGGGTCTGATGCACCGCCGCACGCGGCCCGCGGCGCGTTTCGATGCGCACGGTGTTGGCTTTGGCCAGCAGCGCTAATACCCTGGGATCGAAATGGCCCTTCATGAAACCTATTCTAAACCCGCAACATCACTACAGTCGGGGGTCAATGAAAGCAGGCCTTCAAAGGACTTGTATCGGAGGACCAATCTCGATAAACACTGTTTCGATGGAACAGCACTCTATGAGAAGAGCTATGCTTTGCTTTTGGTTGGCGTGCACGCTCGCCTTGACTGCGGGATCACGAGCCGATTTCTCGGGGAAATGGACGTTCAATCGGATGGAGGCAGAGAATCCACCCCAGGTCTTGGACACCTACATCATGTCGGTGACCCAAGGCGACGGCCAGATAACCATTCACAGCAGAATCGAGGGTGACCCGACCCTAGCCCGGAATAAGACTGCGGGAAAGTCTCCGAGTGGAGGCATTATGCGCGGCCGGGGCATGGGCTGCCCCGTCACAGAAGTCGGCGAAGTCGGTCCGCCCTCTAACGGACGCGGGTGCAAGGACGGCCCTGTCAGGGAAGTCGGTGAAGTCGATCCGCCCCACAACGCGGAACGCGGCCCCTTCGGCCCAGGGATTGCCAGTGGCCGGCCCCGGGTCCTAGGCGTCACACCTCCACGCCCACCCCAGGGCGGCGGATTAAGTGCGCTTGCCACCGTCGTCCCTAGCGCGACCTATACCCTGGACGAGCTAGAAACCACTGCCAATGTCGGCGGGCGATTCCCCGGCGAGGCTACCGTCAAGGCTAAGTGGAAGAACGACGGCAAGGTCCTTGAGCTTTCCATGGTTCAGAAGACGCGCGACGGCAGGAAGATCACCACCCACGAACGCTGGGAGTTGGAAGAAGGCGGCATGGTGCTGCGCGTCCAGCGGAGCATCGAGGGCGCACGCGGGAAGGACAAGTTGAAGCTGGCCTTCAAACGTCTTGCAAGCTCGGATGAACACAGATAAACACTGATAGATGGATATCGAGTTCGTCCGCAGGCACTGCCTTTCCCTGCCTCACGCCACGGAGCAGATTCAGTGGGGCAACGACCTGGTTTTCAAAGTTGCCGGGAAGATGTTCGCTGTGGCCGCGTTGGAGCCGGCCGCGGTCTGGCTTTCGTTCAAGTGCTCTCCCGAAGACTTCGCCGAGTTGACCGAGCGCGAAGGGATCCGGCCTGCGCCTTACATGGCCCGCGCGCAGTGGGTGGCGCTGGAGACGGCGAACGCCCTCGACCCGGCCGAGATCAAGCAGTATGTCCGGCGTTCCTACGATCTGGTCGTCGCCCGGTTGCCCAAGAAAGTGCAAAAATCCCTTGACAATAAGGCGAATAAAAGGCGAACATAGCCTCCACTTCCCGAGAGGAGACCTGTATGACGATCAGCGAAGCCCTGCTGCCCGAGTTCGATCAGGAAATGGCCAACACCCGCAAGACCCTGGAGCGGGTCCCCGACGACAAGCTGGGCTGGAAGCCGCACGAGAAGTCCGGAACCATGCTCTGGCTGGCCGGTCACGTGGCAAACATACCGACGTGGACGCTAGTCACCATCAATCAGGATGTGCTGGACATTGGCGGACCCTTCGAGATGCCCGATCCGAAATCACGCAAGGATCTTCTGGAGATGTTCGACAAAGGCGTCGCCGAGGGACGTGCGGCCCTGGCTGGCGCCAGCGACGAGCACCTCATGAAGCCGTGGACCCTGACGAAGGGCACGGAGACCATCCTGAGCCTGCCGCGCGTCGCCTGCCTCCGCACGTTCGTGATGAATCACATGATCCATCATCGCGCGCAGCTCGGGCTCTACCTGCGCCTGAACAACATCCCCGTGCCGGCGATCTATGGACCGTCCGCGGATGAAGGGACATTCTAACGACTGAACCAACGCGGCAACGCGGTGGTGAGCGCGGGCACGTAGGTGATCAGCAGGACGCCTACGCCCAGGACCACCACCACAGGAAGCACTGCTCGCATCACCTCGGGCAGCGGCTTCTTGAAGCGTAGCGCTGAAAGGAACAGGTTCAGGCCCACCGGCGGCGTCAGGTAGCCCAGTTCCAGGTTGGCCAGGAAGATGATTCCCAAGTGCACGGGATCGATGCCGTAGGCCAGCGCAATGGGAACCAGCAGCGGCGCCTGGATGACGATCGCGGAGTAGATGTCCATCAGGCTGTCGACCAACAGCAAGAATAGGTTCTGCGGCAGCAGGAAAACCCAGCGCGAGTGGATGGTCTGCGTGGTCCATTCGACCAGGCGCGCGGTGACCTGAGTGTCCACAAGGTAGTTAGTGATCCCCAGGGCCACGCCCAGGATCACCAGCACGCCGCCCACCAGCAACCCGCACTCGCTCATCACGCGCGGCAAGTCCTTGC
>CAYPHP010000119.1:0-8714 GCA_964410045.1 uncultured Acidobacteriota bacterium
GCATCAGCGTGCGCGATCGCGTGAATGCCGGCAAGCTTCCCGGTCCGACGCTCTACGTCTCCGGTCCCTTCATCCAGCATCGTCCGTATCCCGGGACTGAAGCGTTCCGCTGGGGCGTGACCGGCATCGACGATGCCCGCGCCCAGATCCGCAAGCTGGCCCAGGCCGGCGTGGACGTGATCAAGCTGATCGATCAGGACGAGATGACCATGGAGGAAGTGCGCGCGGTGGTGGACGAAGCCCACCAGCACCGGCTGCCGGTGGTGGCCCACGCGCACCGTCCCGAGGAGATCCGCCGTGGACTGGCGGCTGGGGTCGACTGCTTCGAGCACACCGGCATGGCGACGTCACCCGAATTTCCGCCGGACGTGGTGGCCGCGCTCCGCGAACGCACCGCGCGCGGCGCAGCCGGTCCGCTGTTCTGGACGCCCACGATCGAAGGGCTATTCAACTACGAGTACGTGCGCGATCATCCGGAGAAGCTGGATGATCCGTCATGGCACGAAGGCTTGCCGCAGACGATCATCGACGACATTCGCAAGTCGCTGGCGCACCCCGACCGTCTCGCATATTTCCAGGCGACACCGGCGCGGCGTCCGACGCTAGAGCGCAAGTTCCGCCAACTGAAGGAATCCGGCGTCATGCTGTTGATCGGCACCGACTCGGGAATCCCGATGAAGTTCCATAGCCAGTCGACATGGAACGAACTGGACGTCTGGGTGAACCGGCTGGGTGTGGACCCGATGGAAGCGATCCGCGCGGCGACCTACTGGCCGGCGGTGGCCATGAAGAAGGACCGCGACAGCGGCACGATCGCCGAAGGCAAGTACGCCGACATCATCGCCGTCCGCGGCGACGTGCTGCGTTACATCACTCTGCTGCAGCGCGTGGACCTGGTGGTCAAGCGCGGGAGGCGATACAAGTAGGATCTTTGAAACCACGGATGAACACAGATGAACACGGATCAGATCCGTGTTTATCCGTGTTCATCTGTGGTTTCTACTGCAGCTCGGCGGTCAGAACCGCGCCGCCCATTTGCGCCAGCACGGCGGAGATCTTCACCGCTTGGCGCGAGTCCTTGCTCACCCAAATGGTCATCTTGTCCGCGCCGCCGTCGGCGGAGGTGATCTCCACCTTGTAGGCCTCGAACGTTCCGGCCGGAACCGTGACGCTCTCCGTTCCGCCGACTTGAAGCTGCATCAGCTTGGGCTTCTGCTTCTGCAGATCGAAGTTGCGGAAGACCACCGAGTATCCTTCCTTGATCGGCAGCGCGGCGATGGACTGAGCCGCGCCCGCGGCGTCGGCGAACAGCGGGCCGCCGAGGTCCACGTCAAAGGGCTTCTCCTGCCCGCCCATGTTCATCTTGCCGGTGGCTTTGTTGCCGACCACTTCCAGATCGATGGTGACCCCGCCCTGTTTCACGCTCCGCTTGCGGAGGTTCAGCGACTCCTTGTCGAGCACCGCCGCGTCGGTCATCTCTCCCATGGGCGTGGAGGTGGTATCGGTGATCGACCATGCGCCGCCCTCTTCCTTGATGTCGGTCTTGATGCCGAGGTCGATGTTCTGGCCGCCCATGGCGATCTTCGCCGCGTACTTGTAGGTGCCGGGCTTGAGCGCCGCCGACGGCTTTGGTGCGCTGACGGCGTTGGGGTCCACTCGCTTGGCCAGCACTACGGTCTTGGGATTGACGGTGATCTCGGTGAGCCGGGCTCTGACTTCCGGCGTCGCGCCCTCCTGGAATCGGCCGCGCAGGTGCTTGGCCAGGAAGAACTCGGACGCCGCGATCATGGCCATGTTGTTCACCGGACGCGCGAAGCCGTGCCCTTCGTCCGGAGCGACGATGTATTCCACGGGGAAGCCCTTGTCGCGCAGCGCGATCACGATCTGGTCGGACTCCGCCTTGTTCACGCGCGGATCGTTGGCCCCTTGCACCACCAGCAGCGGCGTCTTGATCTTGGCCGCGGAATTCAGCGGCGACTGGCGCTCCAGTTGGGCCTTGCCTGCGGGCGTCGAGGGATCGCCCATGCGCTCGTGGAACATCTTGCGTCCCGCTTCCCAATACGGCGGAATCGATTCCAGCAGCGTGATCAGGTTCGATGGACCGACGATGGACACCGCTCCGGCATAAACGTCGGGAGTGAAGGCCACGCCGGCGAGCGTGGCGTATCCGCCGTAGGATCCGCCCATGATGCCGACGCGCTTGGGGTCGGCGATGCCCTGGGCCACCAGGTACTTCACGCCCCAGGTGATGTCGTCCTGCATCTTCTGGCCCCATTCGCGGTTGCCGGCGTTGATGAACTTCTTGCCGTAGCCCGTGGAGCCGCGGAAATTCGGAGCCAGCACCGCATAGCCGCGGTTGGCGAAGAACTGCCAGTAGGGCTGATAGCCACACACGTCGCGGGCCCACGGTCCGCCGTGCGGAAACACCAGCACCGGAAGGTTCTTGCCCGGCAGGCCCTTGGGCAGCGTCAAGTACGCCGGAATCTCCAGCCCGTCCGACGATGGATAGCGAACCACGGTGGTGGAAGACAGGTAGGAACGGTCGATCTTCTCGCGGATCTTGTACTGCAGCGTGATCCTCTTGGCCTTGCGGTCGAACAGGTAAGTCTCGCCGGGCTCGTTGTCGGCGACGGCGGAAACGATCCACATCTGCTCGTCGGCGGTCATCGAGCCCATATTGATCTGCTTGTTCGGAAGCTGTTTCTGCAGCCAGTTGTAATCGCTCTCGAAGGCCTTGTCCTTGAAATACAGGCGGCGCTTGTCGTCGAGGTAGGCGGTGGCGATCAGCTCGTCGGTGCGATCGGAAAACACGGCGGTGGCCAGATCCACGCGCTTCAGCGGATCGGATTCTACGACATCCGCTTTGCTCGTCTCCAGGTCGAACAGCGTCAGGCGGCCGAGGTCGACGTCGGATCCGGCATTGGAATCCATGTAGAACCGCTTGTTGTCCTTGTGGAAGCGCAGCACCGAGCAGTTCTCCAGAACCGTGCAGCTGTAGATCTTGACCGCGCCGGTGGCGTCGAGGCGAAGGATTTCTGTGTCGCCGTTCTCGGCGGAACGTTCTGCCACTCGAAGCTGGTCCTTGTTGTCGAAGTTCCATCCCCCGATGCGGTCGGTGTTCCGGCGCACCAGGGTGCGCTCACCGGTGGAGATCTTCACCTTGTAGAGATCGTGCCAGGCTTTGTCGCGATCGTTCAACCCGACGTAGAGCAGGTCGGCGTCGCTGCGGGGCACGGAGTAGATGAAGGCGCGAACGCCCTTGGCGTCGGTGAGGTTGCGCGCCGCGGGCACTTCCGTTCCCGCGGCCGGCTTGTCCGCCGGGTTCACCGCGTAGACGTTGTAGTTCTCATCGCCGGCCTGGTCCTGGACAAAGAGGATGTACTTGCTGTCGCGGCTCCAGAAGAAGCCGGGGATGGGGCGCTTGGTATCCGCGGTCACCGGCTTGGCCGATGAGAACGGCTCGGCGGTCGCTTTCACCCAGACGTTGCGGGTCTTGTTCAGCGGCTTCAGGAAAGCGATGTACTTTCCGTCGGGCGAGATCTGCGCTCCGGCGATTTCCGGATCGCCGAAAAACAGCTCCCGGTCGATCAGCGGGGGTTGTTGCGCGAATGCCGGCGCACACAGCGCCGCCAGTACGAGTAGACAGCAGGCAAGGTGTCTCATGGGTCCTCCAGGACGCGAGCCCTAACAGCATAGACTGTCCGCGCCCGGAGAGATGTAAATTCTTGCGCCTGCGCCGACCTTCCGGTCAGCGCGAATCCTCCACCCGCAAGGCCGCCTCCTGCAGACGGGCGCGATAGATTGTCCGGGGCGGGACTTCGGCCGCGGCGTCGGCGTGGACGGTGTACGCGCCGCGCGGCAGCGAGAAGCCGAAGAGCAACTCACGGCTGGCGGTCCCCCGGGTGAGCAGGAACTTGTGATGGCCGAGGGCGAAGGCCTTGCCGTATTCGTTCACCGCCACCACGATCACGGTCAGGTCGAAGTTCTCGTTGGTTCCGTTGGCTGCTTCCAGTGATCCGAAGATGCCGCCTCGTTCCACGTGCGGCGAGTTCTTCCAGCGCACCGCCAGGGGCGAGATGAAGCGGGCGACGAAGTTGTAGGTTTCCCGCTGCGGCGGATTGCTGGAGTCGCTGAGCCGCACCGCGAAGTTGAATTCGCCGCCCTCGGTTGGGAATCCAGAGATCAGACCGCTGCCGCTCATGCGCAGGCCCGGCGGCAAGCCCTCCGCCACGAGCTCCCAACGCAAGGCCGGGATCCCGCCACTGGCCTGAAGCTGGAACTGATAGCGCGTTCCAGTCACGGCCTGCGGCAACGCGGGGGTGAGTAGCGTCAGGGGTTGCGCGACCCTCAGGGTCTGGGTGTACGACGCAGTCGCCGGCGGTGCAGCGGAATCGCTTACGGTGAAACGAACCTCTTGGGCAAAAGCCGATCGCGGCGTCCCGCGGACCTCGCCGGTCGATGGATTCAGGGTCAGCCCGTCGGGAAGCTTGGTCTCGGTCAGCGCCCAGGTGTAAGGCGGTGTGCCCCTCACCGCCGTCAGCCGCCCCTGGTAACTCCGGCCCACAACGCCGTCGGGCAGAGCCCGCGTGAAGATCTCCAAAGTCAACAGCAGTGCGACAGAAGCCATTGAAGTGTATGACGGCTCGATGCCGGACCGCGTTGGCTACTTCACCGGCTCGATGGCCACGATCTTGCTTTCCGTCTGGAACCTCTTGTAGTCCCTCCAGGTGGTTTCAAACTCCCCGTTGTACTTCTTCAGCAGGGCCAGCCGGGCGCTGCCGCGCAGTAAGGCGCTCTTGGGCAGCCAGACCTCGTCGTTCACCCGCGTGGAAGTGAAACTCATGCGCATGTCCTTGTTGATGCGAAACATGAATAGCCCCAGGGAGATGGTATCGATGACCTCCGCTTCCACCTTCACCCAGATGAAGTCGTCCTGGGAAATCCACAGCTTGCCGCGCATCTTCGAGAGCATGCCGCCTTCGCGGGTCTTCGGCTTATAGCCCGGCCGCGGCGTAGCTTCCAGAACGTAGGTGGGCCGGTCGTCAACCGTTTCATCGGGCAGGCGCCGGAAATCGTAGGCGTCTTGGATCTCCAGCATGAACTTGCGGCGCTCTTCGCGCCGCTTCTCGGTCTTTGCCCGGCGCTTGGCTCGTTCCTTCTGCTCTTCCTTCAGGTTCTTCTCGAGACGTTCTTGCTCTTTCTTTTCGTCCTTCGCGGAAAGTGGCTTGTCGTTCTTGGCGATCAAGCGGGTATAGGGCTCGCCTTCGAGCAAGGTGACATCCCAGGTCTCAGACTCCCGGGATTTGACATTGCCCTTGGAGTCGAGCTGGCGCTCTTCGCTTCGCTGTACAAAGGTATACTGGCGGGCCAATTTCCAGTTCAGCTCGTTGCGCTCTGTTGCCTTGCGCATGATTTCGCGCGCGTCGGGGCCTTCCGGCGCGGACGCCATCATCGTCAGGAGAAGAAGCAGAACCGGCATTTGTGCCTCCCAGTATACTGAATGGCGATGAGACCCCACATTCTTCTGGCGGCCATGTGTGCCGCCGCGCCTCTGCTAGCGCAAGACGTAACCCTGCAGGCGCTGGTTACACCGTCTTCGGTCCTGCGCAAGGACGGACAGACGGTGCGCTTCGCCCTGCACGGGTTCATAGAGTTCGAGACGGTCGAGCAGATGTTTTCTTACATCGACAAGGAGGTCGGACGACGCAGTTTCCCCACGGCCGCCGCGCGGCAGGCCTACGGCGACGCGCTGCTCCATCGCGGCGTGGAGAGCCGTGTGGTCTCCATGGCCTGGGAAAAACCGTTGGAGATACTGCTCACGCATACCCGCCAGGAGCTGAACCACGAAGTCCTCCGCCTGCGCAAGCCCGTCTTCGAAGGGAAGAGCTGGCGCGTGAACTCGAACACCTATCGCGACGCCTTCGCCCGGGTGCGCGCGAAATGGCGGAAGTCGCTGAACTGCTGGAGCGCGTCGTCCTCGATGCACGGGCGTGTGCTGTCGAATTGGTATCCCATCGCCGAAGGCATTGAGTTGTACGGCGCCAGCTACGATTCTACCGAGCACTTCTGGCAGGCGGTGAAGTTCCATCCCTCGGTAACCATCGGCAACCTGCTGGCGCTGCTCGACGCGCTCGATCCGGTGGATTGGAAGCCCTGGGTAGACGCGCTCGACGCGGATCAGAAACTTTACTTCGCCAACACCTACGCCGTGGAATTCCTGCGCGCCAACCTGACCAAGGAAAGGCTGGCCTGGTTTCGCAAGGAGCTGGCGGCCTTCGATCGCGCGGCCTCGGCGCGCAACTTGCAGCAGCGCGATCCCGCGGGAATGCGCTTCACCGCGCTGCAGGAGAAGATCCTGTGGGGCGACCTGGCCGACGTGTTCCATCTTCTCTACGTCTTCAATGCGCCGGTCCGCGGCCGGCTGGTCGAGCACCACTTCGACGCCATCTACCTTGGCGACCGCCGCATGGGCTTCATCAGCCCGGAGTTCCGCGCGCTGATGCTGGAGATCTGGAAAGTGAAGTATCTGAAGATGGCCCGCTTCGGCGACGTGATCCGGGCCATTCCCACCGCGCTGCGCCTGGATCACTTCCTGAATGACGGCGATTCTCCGGATATTCCGATTCCGATTTACGTCGAGCAATTGAACCAGATCCGGGCGCTGGCGCTGGCCCAGAAGTAGGCGGCTTCGGCCGTCTGTTATGATGTTCGCCAATGGACCGCGCTTCCAATTCGCGCGCGCTGATCGCCGTCTCCTGCGCCTTGGCCGTCCTGCTCGGCGTGATGGCCGTGCTGCAATACCGCTGGGCGACTCGTGTGGCCGACGCCGACGCGCAGCGCACCAAGGCCAATCTGGAATCGGCCGCGTCGCTGCTGACCCGCGAGTTCGACCTGAAACTGGGCCAGCTTTATTCCCATCTTCAGAACGCCGGCGCGGACGCCGTGGACTCGCGCAGGCCACTGGAGAATCTGCCGCCGTTGATCCAGGACGTCTACTACCTCAGCGCTACGCCCACCGGATCGCAGCGCGTGCAGCGCCTGGAGCGCGACGGCACGTTGCACGACGTGGAGAGCGCCGCCAGTTTGAAGCTGCCGGCGTCTTGCGGATCGGACCTGCTCGACGACCTGCCGGCCATAGTGGTTCCGTTACGTTTTCAGTTGCCGGCTTCTCCGGTCAGCAGTTTGCCACCACCGCCGCCGGGCACGGCCCGCGTGGAGATCCGCACTCTGGCGGGATTGCATCGCTGCCTGGTGGCGCGACTCGACCCCAGCTATCTCCGCAACACGCTGCTGCCGGAGATGATCCAGCGATACTTCGGCGCCGACGCCGGTCTGTACGACTTTGCGGTGATCCGGCGCTCGGGTGGCACGCCGGTCTTCGGTTCCGTTCCCGCCGCCGCCGACGTGAAGCGCCCGTTCTTTGCCCTGCGGCTTGAGGACATGATTCTCCGAGCCGTTCCCCCGGCGACGAAGGAGGCGCAGCACCGGGTCATGATCCAAGGCCTGCATACCAACGCCCTGGCCTACGCGACTGGCGCCCGCCACGACCTGGCCCGGTCCGGCTTCTGGGAACTGCAAGTCGCGCGCAAAGGCGGACCCATGTCGTCGGCAGTGGTTGGCTGGCGGCGTCAGAACGTCTTGCTCAGTCTGTCGGTGGAAGCGCTGTTGCTCGCGGCCATCGGGTTCCTGGTGATCTCCACGCGGCGGATGCAGAAGCTGGCGGACCAGAAGATGCAATTCGTGGCCGGCGTTTCCCATGAATTGCGCACGCCGGTTTCGGCAATTGCCATGCTCTCGCGCAATCAGGCCGACGGCCTGGTCCGCGATCCGGAGCAGGTGAAGCAGTACGGCGCGCTGATCCATCAGCAGAGCCAGCGGCTGAATGAGATGGTGGAGCAGACGCTGCAGTACGCCGGCATCCAGGGCGGTCTGCGCGCGCCGAGTTTCGAGGATGTGGACCTGCGCCAAGTGATCGAGTCCACGCTGGCCGCTTCACGCGAGCGGCTGGATCGCGACGGATTCCAGATTGAGTTGGATATCGAAGTTCCATTACCTGCGGTCCGCGGCGATTCGCAATGGCTGGCCACGGCCATCGGCAACCTGCTCAGCAACGCCGAGAAGTACGCCAACGGCCGGCGCTGGATCCGCGTCAGCGCGCGGCACGCCTGCGACGCCGGCGAAATCCAGGTGACGGTCGAGGATCACGGCATCGGCATCGATCCGGCGGACTTCGATCAGATCTTCGAGCCGTTCTGCCGCGGGCGGCGCGCCGTGGAAGCGCAGATCCCCGGCACCGGCATCGGCCTGAGCCTGGTCCGCAACCTGGCCGCTGCGCAGCATGGCCGCGTCACCTTCGTCAGCGAGCCGGACCGCGGCAGCGCGTTCACTCTCCATCTTCCGCCTGCATGACCCCGCGCATTCTCTTCATTGAAGACGAGCTGGCCTTCGCCGTGGGTGTCACCGATCGTCTGAAGTCCGAAGGCTACGCCGTGGAACTGGTCCAGAACGGTGACGACGGTTTCGAGCGGGCGAAGGAAGGCAGCTTCGACCTGATCATTCTGGACGTGATGCTTCCCGGCAAGAAGGGTTTCGACATCTGCCGCGACCTGCGCCACGCTTCAGTGAACACGCCGATTCTGATGCTCACGGCGCGCGGCGAAACGGTGGACAAAGTGGTGGGGCTGAAGCTCGGCGCCGACGACTACGTGATGAAG
>CAYPHP010000120.1:0-8656 GCA_964410045.1 uncultured Acidobacteriota bacterium
CGATCAGGCTGCCGCCGGACACTTGGACAAGTTCCGGCAAGCGGGCATCGAGCGCGACCAGCAGGCCGCCCGCCACCGCGAGGAGCTGGCAAAGGTCGCCGCTGCTCAACAGGGAGCAATCGAGCAGTCCGCCGCGGCGGCACAAGCAGCGATCGACGAGCGCAGCACCGCGGCAACTGCTTCCCTCAACACCTTGCTGGCCGCGATCGAGCAGCAACGGCTGTCTGTCACCCGTCTGCAGGCCGACACTGAGGGGCAGATCCAGCGCTGGCGGCGATCGACGGAAGAACACTTCGGCGGGCTGACTGCTTCACTGGATGAAAAGCGCGCCAAGCTGCAGGAGTTCTACACCTTCACCGATCAGACCCGCTCGGCCACCATCAAGAACATGGCTGCCGTGGATCGCCGGCTTGAGGACCTTCGCGCCGCGGCGGCCGCCAGCGAGCGTCAGATCCGGACGGTGCTGGAAGAGCGCGCCGCGGAAATGACCGCCCGCATGGAAGCCAGCCTCAAGGAGGCGGTGTCCGTGGCCCAGCGTGAACTAGCGGCTGAGAGCCAGGCGGCCGAGGGCGTATTCCAGGCCCGCATCAAGGTTTGTTCCGAAGAGGCTGTGCCGGCCTTCGAGCGGCAGGTCGAGCGCGCCGGAAACAATGCCGCCCTGGCGCTGGACCGTACCATGCAAAAAGAGCGCCGCGAGCACGAGCGCAAGGTCCAGGAACTGGACAGCCACAGCGAGGAACATCTTCGCGAAGAGCATCAGAAGTTCCGCTTGCAGACCGCCGACGCCGCCGCAGCGTTTCAGGCTCAGATGAACGAAACCGCCAGGGCCTTGCTGGAGCAGGTGCGCGAAGCCCGCGAAACGCTGCTGCGCGAAATTCCAGGGAAACTGGCGGCGGCGGAAGCGGAGTTCCGCAAGAACCTGGAGAAGATCCAGGAACAGCATCTAGCCCTGCCTGCGCGACGCGCAGAGCCTAGACCCCTCGAGCCCGCGGAGAAAAAGTAGGGGCGGTCACACGCCTTTCAGCACCGTCTTGATTCTCCGGATGGCTGCCTCGTCACGCCGATAGAAAGTCCACTGCTTGATGCGCTTGGGACGGATCAGCCCCGCCGCCGCCAGGATCTTGAGATGCTCGCTGGCGGTGGGCTGGCTGACCCGGAGTTTGCGGGCAATCAGCACGCCGCAGACGCCGTCGCGCACCAGGTCGCCGTCCAACTGAGGCGGGAAGTGCCGGCGCGGACGGCGCAACCACTCGAGGATCAGCAGGCGGCGCTCACTGGCCAGGGCCCGCAGGGCGTGAATCAGCATATAGACAATTAGCCAACTACCTAATTATAATACGAAGCCATGATCGCTTCGGAACAAATCGCCGGCGCCGAACGGCTGCTCCGTTCCCACGTCCGGCGGACTCCGGTCGTGGCGGCAAGTGGCGCCGACTTCGGCCTCGATTCGATCAGCCTGGTCTTCAAGCTGGAGTCGTTGCAGCATGCCGGGTCGTTCAAGGCCCGGGGCGCCTTGGCAAACCTGTTGCTGCGCCCGGTGCCCGTGGCCGGGGTGGTCGCCGCCTCCGGCGGCAATCACGGTGTCGCCGTGGCCTTTGCCGCCAGGAAGCTGGGCCACCCGGCCACCGTCTTCGTGCCCAGCGTGGCCTCGCCATCCAAGATGGACCGCATTCGCGCTTATGGCGCGAACCTGATAGTAGCTGGAGAACTCTATGACGACGCATTGACTGCCAGCCAACGCTGGGCCTCCCAGTCAGGCGCTATGCCGGTCCATGCCTATGACCAGATCGAGACGCTGCTCGGGCAAGGCACGGTTGGACTGGAGTTCGAGGAACAGGATTCCCGCCTGGACACACTGCTGGTGGCCGTCGGAGGCGGTGGATTGATCGGGGGCATCGCCGCCTGGTACGCCGGCCGGGTGAAGGTGATCGGCGTCGAGCCCGAAGCTGCACCGACTTTGACTTACGCGCTGCGAGCCGGCCGGCCCGTCGACGCCCCTGCCGGCGGACTGGCCGCCGACTCACTGGCTCCCAAGCGCGTCGGCGAACTGATGCTGCCCATCGCTCAGGCCTTCGTCCACAGCGTGGTTCTAGTGACCGACGACGGCCTCCGGCAAGCGCAGCGGACCCTGTGGGATGTGCTGCGCGTGGTCGCCGAGCGGGCGGGCGCCGCCGCCCTGGCCGCCTTGCTTTCCGGCCGTTACTGCCCGCAGCGCGGCGAACGCGTCGGGGTCCTGATCTGCGGCGGCAACACTACGGCCGTCGCGTTCACCTAGGGAGACGTTTCACTCGCGGACAATGCCAAGTTGGCGAATCTTTTCCTGGAGCGTCTGTCGCTCCAGGCCGATGGCCGCGGCCGTACGTGTGACGTTGCCGCCGTGCTCGCGAAGCTTGCGCGTCAGGTAAGCGATCTCAAACTGGCGGCGGGATTCGCGATAATCGCCGGCGTCGGGAGCGTCGTCGGCTGCGGCGGGAAGTACAGAGGTCGCTTCGGCGCTGGTTACCTCGGTTCCACCGGCCATCACGAACAGACGCTCCACGGCATTGCGCAGTTGCCGGACGTTGCCCGGCCACGGCGCCGCCTCCAGCGCCAGCAGCGCCTCCCGGCTCAGTTCCGGACCGGAGCGCTCGTACTTCCGGCGTAACTGCGTCCAAAAGGCTTCCACCAGCAACGGAATGTCTTCGCGGCGCCTGCGCAGAGGAGGCAAATCCAGCGTGACTCCGGCGAGGCGGTAGTATAGATCGTCGCGAAAACGGCCAGCCTTGATGCCGGCCTGCAGATCCTGGTTGGTGGCGCTGACCAGTCGCACGTCCACCGGCACGGGCCGCGCTCCACCCAGCCGCTCGATCGCGCCTGATTCTGCGGCACGAAGGATCTTGGCCTGGGTCGCCGCGGGCATGTCTCCGATCTCGTCGAGAAAAAGCGTTCCGCCGGAGGCCTGCTCGAACTTGCCCGCTCGCGCCGTGACCGCGCCGGTGAAGGCACCTTTTTCGTAGCCAAACAGTTCGCTCTCCACCAAGGTTTCGGGTAGCGCGGCGCAGTTGAGCGCGACGAAGGCTGCCGATGCGCGCCGGCTGCGGGCGTGGATCTCCCTGGCCAGGAGGTCCTTGCCGCTGCCGCTCTCACCCAGGATCAGCACGGCCAGGTCGCTGTCGGCCACCCGCGTTGCGGCCAGAAACAGATCGCGCATGGGTGCCGAATTCCCGATCATGGCCCCGAACTGGCCTTCCCCTGCGAGACGCTCGCGGAGGCCGCGGACTTCTCCGTGCAGGCGGGTGCGCTCCAAAGCCCTCTCGACCACCAGCCGCAATTCATCCACGTCGTAAGGCTTGGACAGGTAATCGTAGGCGCCCGCCTTCATCGCCTCCACCGCCAGACGCTCCGAGCCATGCGCGGTGAGCAGAACGACAGCCGGACCCTCACCGCCCAATTCGCGCAGCCAACTCAACCCGTCTTCGCCCGGCATGTGGTAATCGAGCAGGATCACTTGTGGACGGTCCGAGCGCAGCTTGTCGCGCCCCTCCGCAACCGATGCGGCTTCCACGATGCGGCAGGAGGATTGGAAGACTTGGCGCAACGCGTAGCGCGCCGCAGTTTCGTCGTCGACGATCAGCAGGCAGGGAGTCACTGAGCGAAGGTTACCTCAAAGCGTGCTCCTGTTCCATTCAGTCTAGCGTTGATGCAGCGGATATCGCCGCCGGCCTCGCGCGCGCGTCGTCGTGCCAGCGCCAGGCCAAGTCCCGTGCCGCCAGGCTTAAGGGTAAAGAAAGGATCGAAGATCTTTTCGCTCAACTCTTCGGTCACTCCGGGACCGTCATCCTCGACGGCCAGCACGCCTCTGGAATAAGTGACTCGTACGGTGGATCCGCTGGGTGCGGCATCGAGCGCGTTGCCTACCAGCGAAACCAGGATGTCGTGGAGCGGAGCCGAAGCCATGGGCAACATCACATCGTCGGCTTCCACGACCAGTTGCACGCCCCGGCGCTGGGCGTCGGCCGCAAAGAGCGTCCGCGCTTCTTGCAGCGCCGTCCGTGCGGACGTGGAGCCTGCGGTCGGCGCCGAGGGCGAAGTGAACAGCAGCAGATCATTCACTGAATCGCTCAGCCGCTTGATTTCTCCTCGGATCACCGCGCAGGCTTCAGCGGCCTGAGGCTGCTGCTCCGGGATCACTTGCACGAGAGCATGGATTGCACTCAATGGGTTCTTCAACCGGTGAGCGATAAAGGCTACCATCCGCCCCAAGGCAGCGGCCTTCTCACGCTCCGCCAGTTCATGCTCCAGGCGCAACCGCTCGCTGACCAGCCGCGAAGTTTCCAGGGCCTGCTGGATCGGAAGGCGCAAGGCCTGCAGCGCGCCAGCATGGGCGAGGCTGAGAGGAATACGGGGTTGGGGTTCGAGTTCTCCTTGATCATTCAGGCGCACAGGAAACTCGAAAAAAGCGGAGAGCTCTTTCTCAGCTTCGGCCCGGAACTCCTGCGGTCCCAGGTCGAGTGCGGCGGAGCGCAATTCCCGCTGCAGCGACTCCAGACGCTCCAGGTGCTCGGAGACCTGTCCGGCCATCCACCGTCGTCCGAATCGCAACAGCAAGGGAGCCAACACCACCGGCAGCATGACCAGCGCCGCTTCGATCAACGTGGCGGGAAAGGCGGTGGAGGTTTCCAGCGTCCGTGCCAGGCGCGCCGCCAGCAAACCGTAAACCAGCAGCCCCAACAAGCCGAGAGCCAGCAGCACGATGGTCCGTGGCGCCCCTGGCTCCCGCAGATCGCCGCGATAACGTACCAGCCCGGCAATGCCAGGCCCAGCGGTCACCAGGAGCAACAGGACGGGGATCCAGGCGGGAGGACTGGGGTAGAGGAAATAGCGAAGCGAGTTTCCGGTGTGATAAAGCGCCAACGCCCCGAACACGCTGAGATACAGCCAGTCGGGGCGTTGCTTAACCGTCCGCGACGCCACCAGCATCAGCAACAACAGATACAGCAGGGCCGCAAGGCTGGAGAAAAAGGACAGTGGCCAAGGATCGCCGGCCACTGCAGACTACTCCTTGTTGAAGTGAAGCTTCTGGGTGAAATCGCCCTGAGGAGTCTTCAACTCGCGGGTGATGGTGTAGCTCTTGCCATCCTCCGTCAACTCCTGAACATCCTTGATGTCGATGTCCATGCCCTGGACCTGGCGCTTCATGGTGGTGACCAGTTTCTTGCCATCCCAAACGGTCTTGGACTTCACTTCCGTCTGGCCCATGGTGTTGGTATTCTCTTCGCCGTCGGTAGTGCGATTCGTCTCGACGGTGGTCTCTCCCTGGGCGCCCTTGCTGACCGTCTTTACCTTGAGCTTGGGATCTTTGTGGTCGATTTCTTGAGTCTGGGAGTTCGGAGCGGGCACCGGGCCGAAATCGCTCTTCGCCGTGTCTAGAACCCACTTGCCTGTGAAATTGGGCTTGTCATCCGCGGCGAAAGCCAGAGCAACTAGGGCGAGCGTCGCCACGCAAAGCAGAATCGTCTTCTTCATGTTGGAGCGGTCTCCTTGACCGTCCGGGAATTATATATCAGCTTCCCTGTTCCGGCCCGGACCCAGGAACACGGTGCGGTCGGCCAACAGAAAATTCCCCAGAGCGCAGAGTGTGATGGCCAGCAGGTTGGCCAGGACCGGGTTCAGTTGCGCCGTCCCCACCAGCAGGCGCATCAGCACCAAGTTGCCGGCCAGGGAAAGCAGACCGACGGTGAGGTGGAAGCGCAACACGCTGGCGTGCCGACGGTCGCGCCACGTCCAGCAACGATGCCATGCGTAGTTGTGCAGCAGGGTCGCTTCCACCGCCAAGGCGGTGGCCGGTAAGTAGTCCAGGCCGGCCAGCAACGCCAGTTCCAGCAGGGCCACTTGGACCGCGACGCCGATGGCTCCGACGGCGTTGAAGCGCCACCACCGGATCATTCCGTGCGGTCTCCCGGCAGTTGTTCGGCGCGATAGAGGGCCGCCGTGTTGTGGGCCACCGAATAGAGCAGCACCACCGCCATGCAGACGCAGCCAATTACGCCGGCCACGTCGAAGAAGAGATAGGTCCTTCCGAACAAGGTGGTGACGGGATGAGAAAAGGCATAAGCGTTTCCGGCCACCAGCAGGATGCGCATCTCAGTGGGACTGAACTTCCAGAGCGAGATGCGGAAGGTCCCCAGCGTGTAGGTGGCGAGATAGGAATCCACCGCCAGCAGCAGGAAGGCCACCAGCATGGCCGCCGCCACCATCGGGCTCATGAATCCGGAGAGCGCCAAACCGCCGAGCAGAAACAAGGCGCCGAAGCCGTCCACCATGTGGTCGACGTAGAAGCCAGAGCGGGGACGCTGGCAGCGGCGGTAACGGGCCAGGGTACCGTCCAGGCTGTCGCCCAGCCAGTTCACAGCCAGCCAGAAGCTGGCCAGATGCAGCGCGATCGGCCACTGAGCCGCCATTGCGTAGCAGAGGCCGGCCATCAACATGGCCAACAAGCCCAGTAGGGTGAGGTGGTCGGAGTTGATCGCCCAAGGGGTCCGTCGGGCCAGCCAAAGCAGGCAGACCCTCTCGGCCGGAGCCAGGAAGCTTTCCTGGACGCGGTGCGCAGGTACGAATGACGTGGTCATGCCCATCAATAGAGCAGGCCGAGCGCCAGCCGGCAGGGCCGCTGAAACAACGACTTGGCGTCAGATGAACGGTCCCGACCGTCAGTGAAGTCGGTCAGGTGTCGCCTTTCGATGTCTTTACAATTTACGTCACTTCACCGACCACACCGCGTGCTGGTTCTATGGCAAAATAGGGAGGCATTGTTGAGCCGTCGAGTTGGATCAGGGGCGCATGGCGACAGAACCAGAATCTTCATTTGAAGATCTCCTCAGGGAGCGAGCTCGCATTGACGTAGAGCTGCGCCGCCATCAGGCTCATGTTGCCATTCTGTTTACCGACGTGGTGGGCTCAACCTCCTATTACGACCGCTTCGGCAACATTGCCGGCGTCCTCTTGATGCAGCGCCACGACGACGCGGTGCTCCCGGCGATCGCGGAGCACAAAGGCCGCAAGATCAAGTCCACGGGCGACGGCATCATGGCGGAGTTCTCCGAATCCGTGGAGGCCGTCCGGGCGGCCATCGCCATGCAGCGGGCGGTGATGGAGAGGAACAAGGCGCTTGACGCCGATCAGCATATCCACCTCCGTACCGGCATCAATTTCGGCGAGGTGTTCCGCAAAGGTGAGGACGTTTCCGGCGATGCCGTCAATGTGGCCTCCCGGGTCTGCGGACAGTGCGGCCCTTCCCAGATCCTGATCTCCGATTCTGTATACAGCGCCATAAAAACCGAGAAGGATATTCACTGCAGTCTGTTTCGGCGGACCGAACTACGCGGAAAGAAGGACCCCGAGGACCTCCACGAAGTCACTTGGGCCGACCACCAAACCTACCAATCGGTGCGCCAGGACGCGACCCAGCTCTTGGATCGCGGCCTGCTGATGTCGCGGGAAATGCGGGTCAAGCCCCCCTCTGACGCGCCACCCAGCATCGGAGCAACGTTTGCCGGCCGTTATGAGATTCAGGCCGAGTTGGGCGGTGGAGGCATGGGCATTGTCTACCGAGCTCTGGACCAGGAGACCGGAGAGATGGTGGCAGTGAAAGTATTGCGCCCGGAAGTGGCCGCCGACCAGTCCGCCCTGGAGCGCTTCAAGAACGAACTGCGGGTGGCCCGGCGCATCACCCACCGCAATGTTTGCCGGGTACACGAATTCGCTCGAGTCGGAGCCTCGGCCTACATCACCATGGAGTTGGTTCAGGGCGCCTCATTGCAGGAACTGATCGAGAAGAATGGGATGCCGCCATGGGACGAAGGCATTGGCATCATTGCGGACCTGTCGGACGGCCTGGCCGAGGTTCATCGCCAGGGAGCCGTGCACCGCGACCTGAAGCCCGCCAATATCATGATCAGCGCCAATGGTGAGGTCAAGCTGATGGACTTCGGGATCTCAGGATTCGGCAACACCGGACTGACCGGAACGGGCTTGGCCATGGGCACTCCCCGGTACATGGCTCCGGAACAGGTGCAGGGCAAGCCCATTGACCCGCGCACCGATGTCTACGCCCTGGGCCTGATTCTGTACGAGCTAATGACGGGCAAACCGGCCTTCGATGCCGAGACACCCCTCGCCGTGGCCTTGAAGCGGCTGCAGGAGCTTCCGGTTCCGCCCCGCCAGCATGATCCGCAGATCACTCCGGACGTGGAGCGGGCCATCCTCAAATGCCTGGAGCGGGAGCCGGACGCCCGCTATCGGACCGCCGCCGAACTCCGCGAAGATCTGCTTCAAGTCAAGGTGACGATGGCCGTCGCCCAAGCCCCCGAACCGGAGAGCCCAACCGGGCAAAAGCAGAGACATCCGACGGATGCATTGTCTTACATCTGGATTCCTCCCGGGGAGTTTGAGATGGGCGCCCTCCCGGACGACCCCGAGGCCACCGGCCGTGAGTTTCCCCGCCATAAGGTCCTGCTCACCGGCGGGTTCTGGATCTCAGAAACTCCGGTAACCATCCGCGCCTATCGGCGATTCGCCAAGGCCAGCGGCCGGAGCCTGCCTTGGGACTGGATCCCGGTGGTGGACGAGGATCGCCCGATTACCGGAGTGACTTGGGAAGACGCCTTCAGCTATTGCG